>CAYPHJ010000021.1:0-2885 GCA_964410485.1 uncultured Syntrophobacteraceae bacterium | reverse complement strand
CCGCCGCTGATTCTCCGAGAAGAGGCGAGACGCCTCTTCCACACTGAGCCCGAACCAGCAGGCGACGAAGTCGTCGAGATCGGAGCGCCTCAGTTGATTTTCCTTGAGAGTGAAATGCTTGTTGGTTCTGAGATCGTAAATCCAAACCTTTTCCGTCCACGGTCTTTCCTGGGCCGGCTTTCGGTCGAAGAAAAGCACGTTCGCCTTCACCCCCTGTGCGTAGAAGATGCCGGTGGGCAGGCGCAGAAGGGTATGTACGTCTGCTTGCTTGAGCAGCTCGCGGCGAACTGTTTCACCCGCGCCGCCTTCAAACAGCACGTTGTCCGGCACCACGATCGCGGCCCGGCCATGTTGTTTGAGAATTGTAAAAACATGCTGAAGAAAGTTTAGCTGCTTGTTGCTCGTCGACGCCCAGAAATCATCGCGGTGAATCGTAAGGCTTTCTTTCTCCGCTTCGCCTTTCTCATTCACAATCGTCACGCTGCTCTTCTTGCCGAATGGCGGGTTGGTCATCACCGTGTCGTAATTCTTGCCGCCCTGGCTGCCGAGCGCGTCACGCACTTCAACCGGCACCTCTATGGTAGCAGAGGCGTCCCGCCTCTGCTGTTTGTCTGATTCCGTACCCAGCGGCGGGACGCCGCTGCCACTATCAACAATCCCGATGCCGTGCAGCAGCATGTTCATGCAGCAAAGCCGCGCCACTCCGTCCACCAGTTCGATGCCGTAGAGCGACCCGCTCGCCAGTCTTTTCTTTTGCTCGCGGTCCAGTTCGTACCGACCTGGCGCGGAGATGTAGTTGTACACGGCCAACAAAAACCCGCCGGTGCCACACGCCGGATCGCAGATTGTCATGTTCGGCTCCGGCCGCATGACATCTACGATCGCCGCGATCAACGGCCGCGGTGTGAAGTACTGCCCCGCGCCGCCTTTTACGTCCTCGGCGTTCTTCTGCAGCAAGCCTTCATAAGCGTCGCCCTTCACGTCCGCCGAAAGCGACGACCACTGCTCCTTATCGATCAGATCGACAATCAGCCGCCTGAGCTTCGCCGGGTCCTGGATCTTGTTCTGTGCCTTACGAAAGATGACGCCGAGCATGCCCTTTTGTTTGCCTAGCGATTCGAGCACGTGGCGATAGTGCGTCTCCAGCTCATCGCCGTCGCGTTAGCAAACTCTGCCAATCAAACTCTTTTGGAATCGGCGACGGCTTGTTAAAAGGCGGCCAGCTCTGCTCATCCGCCATTTTGAGGAACAGCAAAAATGTCAACTGCTCGACGTAGTCGCCATAGGAAAGACCGTCATACCGCAGGATGTTGCAGTAATTCCAGAGTTTTTGGACAAGTTGATGGGATTGTTCGGCCATGTAGGAATGACGTTTCGTTACGTTATACGGGTCTTACCTTGGCTTCCTTCGCGGATGCGGACTTGGTGATCCTCCACGATCCAAAGGCGGCCCTCGAGCGGTTCTCGCTCGAACAAGGTAAGAAGCCGAGTGGTCAGCCGCACGAGTGTTGTAATACTCTGAATGGCGGGCCGAAAGACAACAATGCCGTGATAATCTTCTGGCGGGTAAGCACGTATATCAGAAAAGTCGAGATCGAGCGTAAGCAGAGCACGCGCTTCCTTCTGGCAGACTTGAGCCACGTCAGGATCAATGCTACCGGCCATGCCCTGCTCGGCAACGGTCGCTGCATCATGTTGATGGCCTCCAAGCAGGTCCTTGATTTCCAGGGGCAGGTGTTCGTCGATCTTGAACCGCATCAGCTTGCCGCTGGCAAAGGCACCACCCGCTCACGGGCCAGTTCAGCGGCGTATCGCAGAGCCGCTTGAATGTCCTCCGGCTTGAGGGTTGGGTAATTCTTCAAAATCCGCTCAACCGGCTCGCCTGCGGCCAGATTATCCAGGACGACCGAAACCATGATCCGTGTCCCTTTTATACACGCCTTGCCGTGGCACACGTTTGGGTCCACACTGATTCTCTCTCGCCAGTTCATAGGTCCACCTTTCCGGTCAGCGTCCGTGATCCCTTAACTAGTCCATTTAGCGCCGAAAGCAATTCATTCCAATGGTCTTCTTGCGACTGCATAATACCCTAGTTAACCGCCCAATTGAATCTCGACATCACGCGACGGAATACTGTCGGAGGCGTTCCGCTCCCTCCGGCGGCTTCGTGAAGGTTACCTGTCTCTGATCAGTTTTGGAACCAGCGTTTTGATGATCGCGTTTGACCCATTGAAACGCGAGCCACGGAGGCGCGCCTGGGGAAACGGGGAAGGGGAGGGGTGATCTCCTTAAATTCGATTCCCTGGTTCCCACGGTGACATCAGGTTCGCTTCTTGGGAGGGCGGCGCTGAAAAGTGTAACGCCCGGAAGTGTGGATGATCGAGACCTTACGGCTTGTTTCAAGCAGCCGCCGCACCCATTTTTTGCCGACCTTTGTGTGTTTGCTCAATTCGGCTGCCGTGAATCTGCGCTTTCGATGTTTTCTGAGGAAGCGAATGAGTGTGTTTCGGTTCTCCTGCTGGTTTCGTTCTATCAGGACGGGATCGCGGAGCTTGATCAGCCCAACCGAATTCCATTCCCTCCTTAAGGCGGTACGCCTATTTTGGGTCGCCTTGAGCCTTACAAGTGCCTGTCCGGTCTCTGTCAGCTTGTCGATTTCGCGCCTGGCGATGAGTCCAAGCAACAGAAGTTCCCTGATTTCCGCACCCTTGCGATGCCACCGCAGCCGATTGCATTTGGTGCAGGCAGGCAAGCAGTTTTTGGTCGAGATGGAACCGCCTTTGTCCCGGTTGGATCACATGATCCACTTCCCAACAGCCGTCAGCGCGCTGCCCGGCGTCCAACATCGTTCGATAAACGAAGTAGGTCAGCCCGTCAAATCCCTT
>CAYPHJ010000020.1:7306-53483 GCA_964410485.1 uncultured Syntrophobacteraceae bacterium | reverse complement strand
GCCCCCAGTAGTTCGTATCGCGCCGATAAATCCCCTGTAGCCCCCTTTGGCAAAGAGGGGCCAGGGGAGATTTTGGACAAGAGTGCGTGTAGAAGTAAAATGCGGAGTACACACTGCTTGGCCCCGCTGTAGCGTTCTTTCAGCAGTCGTCTGTCTATGACGCTTGCCTTGTTGACTCGGTTTGGATCACTGGCGGGCGCGCTCCATGTCAGCGACAATTGCACGAGCTGCAGCGACCGGATCTTCGGCTTCAAGAATTGGCCGGCCGACAACAATGTAGTCCACCCCGGCCTGGATGGCTTCCGCCGGAGTCATTACCCGTTGCTGGTCTGCATGTCCGTTAGCGCGCGGCCGGATGCCAGGTGTAACGATCACAAATCGGGGTCCGCAGGCCACGCGGATGTCAGCCACCTCGTGCGGGGACGCGACCACCCCGTCCATTCCAGCCTCCTGGGTCAGCAGCGCGAGTCTCACCACTTGATCGGCTACCTGTCCGTCAATCCCAACTCGTTTGAGATCATCCTGGTTCAGGCTCGTGAGAACGGTAACAGCCAGCATGACGGGCCTGCGCCGCTTTTCTTGCTGGCAGACACGGCGCACCTCTTTTACTGTGGCGCGCATCATCTCCAGGCTGCCGGAGGCATGGACGTTGAACATCTTGACTCCCAAACGCGCTGCTTCAGCCGAGGCTTTCGCCACGGTATTGGGAATGTCGTGAAACTTGAGATCGAGGAAGACCTCGCCCCCGAGCTCTTGCACGAGTCGCACAGCCTGGGGGCCGGCGTGAGTGAAAAGCTGTTTGCCGACTTTGAACATGCCCAGTTCGGGCGCCAGCCGTTTCACACAGTCCCGAACGCGACCGAGGTCGCTAACATCCAAGGCGACGATGAGCCGTCCCTTCAGGGGTTCGGGTGAGCGCACCAGCTCGAGGTTTGAAGGCATCTTATTCTCGCAGCTCGGCGCCAAAAACGGCCTGAATTCTACGGAAAGCTTCGCCCAGCGGTATCTCCTCGATCTTGCCGTCGCGGCGCCAGCGGAGCTCCACACGCCCTTTCTCCAACCCTTTGGCGCCCACCGTGACTCGCAGCGGCAATCCGATTAGATCAGCGTCTTTGAACTTGACGCCCGGTCGCTCGTCACGGTCGTCAAGCAAGACCTGGAGGTTATTCTTCGCCAGCTCCGCATACAGGGCGTCGCACGCTTCTTGGATCTTCTCATCCTTGTAGTTGATCGGCAGCAGTAAGACATGCATCGGCGCGATGGAAAACGGCCAGATGATGCCATTGCTATCGCTGTTTTGTTCGACAGCCGCGGCGACCAGGCGACTAATCCCGATACCGTAGCAGCCCATCTCGATGTGCCGCTCCCGTCCTTCTGCGTCCAGAAATGTGGCACCCAGTGCTTCACTGTACTTCTTGCCCAAGTAAAAAATCTGGCCGACTTCGATGCCGCGATGGAGTTCCAGCACTCCTTGTTCGCATCGCGGGCAGAAGTCTCCCGCCGCGGCCAACCTCAGATCGGCAAAAAGGGCTGGCGTGAAATCGCGTTCTTGGTCTACTTCAATGTAATGGGCGTCGGTTTCGTTGGCACCGGTCACGGCTCCCTGAATTCCTTGGATTGCCTTGTCGGCAACAATGCGAATCTTAAGTCCGATCGGCCCGAGGAAACCTGGCGGAACACCCGTCACGGCGGCGACCTCGGCTTCGCTCGCCAGCGTCACATCGCTTCGACCGAGGACCGTTTTCAACTTGAGTTCGTTGATTTCATGGTTACCGCGCACCAAAGCGGCCACGCACTCATTCTGTTCGGTTTTGTACACCAGTGTCTTGATGAATGTTTCCGCCGGCCGTTTTAAGAAAGCAGCCACTTCGGCGACGGTTTTAAGCCCCGGTGTCGAAACTTTTTGAAGCGGGGGCGGCTCGTTTGCCAAATCACGGCCCGCTGGACGGCGCCCTTTGATTTCCGCTTTTTGAATATTAGCCGCGTATTCGCATTGGTTACAGCTCACTATAGCGTCTTCGCCGGACTCTGCGAGCACCTGGAACTCATGGGAGAGGCTTCCGCCAATGGCGCCCGTATCCGCCTCCACCGGACGAAATTGCAAGCCGCAGCGAGCGAAAATTCTTTTGTATGTCCGAAACATGTTGTCATATTCGCGCCGGCAGTCTTCAACGTCCGTATGGAAACTGTAGGCGTCCTTCATGACAAACTCCCGCCCGCGCATGAGGCCAAAGCGAGGGCGGACTTCGTCTCGGAACTTGGTCTGAATTTGATAAAGGTTAAAAGGCATGTCCCGGTAGGAGCGCACCACGCGTCGTACCAGGTCGGTTATCAGTTCTTCGTGAGTTGGTCCGAGACAAAAATCGCGGTCATGCCGATCTTTGAAGCGGAACAGTTCTTTGCCGTATACGTCCCACCGCCCACTCTCCTGCCATAGTTCGGCAGGTGAGGCGATGGGCAACAGCAACTCTTGAGCTCCTGCCCGGTCCATCTCCTCACGCACGATCGTTTCAATTTTACGGATGACCTTGAGCCCCAGGGGCAGATAGTCGTAGACGCCGCGGCTGACCTGCCGGATAAAACCCGCCCGCACCAGTAATTTATGACTGATCACCTCCGCATCGGCAGGATCTTCCTTGAGCGTGGGGATGAAGGTTTTGCTCCAGCGCACCGTGGTCTCTAAAGAAAGTGCTGTGGACGAGGAGGTCAGGGCTGAGGGGCGGCGCCAGCTGCCTTCTCCGCTTCTTTTTCAGCCGCCAGCTGCGTAACTTCTTCCATTAGCGCGTCAACGATCTGGGCTTCGGGAACTTTGCGGATGACTTCGCCTCGCTTGAATATTAGTCCGATGCCCTTACCGCCGGCGACCCCCAAGTCGGCGGCGCGCGCTTCGCCCGGACCATTGACTTCGCAGCCCATGACGGCGACGTGAATGTTCAGATTGCTGTAGGGAGTCATGCGCTCTTCTACAGCTTTGGCGAGCGCAACAAGATCCACGTCGGCACGGCCGCAAGACGGGCAAGCAACGAACGTTAACCCTTCTTTTCTGAATCCCAATGCTTTCAATATCTCTGTTCCGACGCGCACCTCCTCGACCGGATCGGCCGCGAGGGAAACCCGGATCGTATCGCCAATGCCTTCGGCGAGTAGCGTGCCAAGGCCCACCGCCGATTTGATGGTGCCCACTGTAAGTGTCCCCGCCTCAGTGACGCCAAGATGAAAAGGGTAGTCGACTTTGTCGGCAAGCATGCGGTAGGCTTCGATCATCATAACTGGGTTTGACGCTTTGAGCGATATCTTGATTTCCTCGTATCCAAGGTCTTCCAGGATGCGAATGTGCCGCAGGCCGCTTTCCACCATTCCTTCAGCCGTTGGCCCACCGTGCTTCTGCAAAAGATCCTTTTCTAAAGATCCGGCGTTGACGCCGATGCGGATGGGAATCTGCCTTTCCGCCGCCAGCTTGACGACCTCTTCGATACACCAGCGCGGACCAATATTCCCCGGGTTGAGCCGCAAACCGTCCACACCTTGTTCCAAGGCGAGCAACGCCAACTTGTAATTGAAGTGGATATCAGCGACGAGCGGAATACGGATTCTTCGCTTGATTTCGCTCAGCTGCTCGGCCGCTTCACGCACTGGCACGGCAACGCGCACGATATCGCATCCGGCTGCTTCCAGCGCCCATATCTGGTCAACAGTGGCGCGCCGGTCGCGAGTGTCCGTCTTGGTCATCGATTGAACGGTTACGGGCGCATCTCCTCCGACCTTGATCTTGCCGAGCTGGATCTGTCTGGTTTTCCGTCGCTGCATCATAATGCAATCATCATAATGGACACCTGGTATCGGGTCAAACGGTGAACCGGCGCCGTTTACCGGTCAGGTTGAAGCCGCTACACTACCGGCAGACTGCAACCGTTTTTCCGCTGCTCGCGCCTGGGGGACAACACGTAGTACGGCCGGCGAGCACGGGAGAAGAGTCCGCACACAAGCAGAAATTCGATTGAACCATTTCTGTTTCCGCTCATCCCAAGGCAGGTTGTATGCATGGCGTAAGGAAGCTGGCAGCAGGCCTGCCGTGACCAGCGCGAAAAGCGGCTGAGCGGGCCGCAACACCCAAGAGCCTGGACGAAGAATGTCACGCGCCAGGGCCTGAGCCGTGGAGGTTACATCGATTGCGCCGCCATATAGCATTTGTTCCATGTAGGAGCCGAAGTCGCTTAATGTCCCAGGGAGAAGCGCCGGGGGCACGTCAAAAAGCAGCGCCAATTTTTTTGTATCCTCGTAGTACCGGGCCTTATATGCGGCTGGCAAAGATGCGACAAAATGCTCATAGGCTACCAACGCTGAATCCACCAGCGTTGCGTGTACCCAGAGGAGGAGCTGCGGGTCGAGGGCTGAATAGGTGAGCGGTGGCTCACTATCTGGATGCACAAATTGCCCCCGAACAGTCCGATGAATGTTTTTGACGCGGTCGAGGGAGCGCCGCGCCTGATGGATATCGTCGAACACGACCGACCACATCGTTTTCATGGTACGGCGCAGACGAAGCAAGGGGTCTCTTTGAAAACGGCTGTGCGCGGCGACGCCAGCGGCAACTTTCGGATGGGCAAGTTGCATGAGCAGGGCCCGCCCGCCGCCCAGCAGAAGAACCATCTCGCGATCTACGCGCCAAAGAGCGCTTTCGGGCAAGAAAAATTGCGCTGCCACGATTACGAACAGGGTTCAACGATCAAGTTTCAAGGCTTTAGGCGGAAGAATTGCGGCTGCGCGATCCCGCCGCGTCTTTTGTTGGCTTGGACGATGGCGCGCTGTCGCCTGGGTTGGCGCCATTGCGCTTTTTACGATCACCCTCAGGTATAATCAGCAGCCTACGATATGAGCCTTGGCCGAGACTTTTCGTGGTCAACCAGGGGTCATCCTGAAGGGCCGCATGAATCACACGCCGATCGGCCGGGCTCAGGGCATCCACCGTTATAGTTTTCCGCTGCCGTTTGGCTTTTTCACCCAGACGCAAGGCCATGTCCTGAAGGGTTTTTCGCCGTCGTTCGCGATAGTTTTCAACATCGATAACGATATGCGCGCCCTCGGTATCCTGGCGATCTCCGACAATACGACCCACGACATACTGAAGCGCCTCCAAAGTCTGGCCTTTGCGGCCGATCAGAAGGCCGCTGCGGTCTGTATGAATTTCCAGAACCGTTTCCCCGGACGCTTCCCCGGCCTTGACGTGGACGGACGCTTCAGTGCCCATTAATCGCAGCGTTTCCGACAACACGGCCCTGGCTCTTTCGACCAAAGCGGCCGCTTCCATCTGTGGAGCCGCTTCCTCAGCCGTAAACGGTTCGGAGATCGAGCGCTGCAATTCGGCGCTGGATCTGGTTAGTGAGGCGCGAATGCGGGCCTTCTGCGCGCCGAAGCCAAGTATTCCTTTTTTCCCCTCCGACAATATATCTACTGTGATCTTTTCTCGGTCCACTCCGAGGGCCTCGAGAGCGTTTTCGATCGCCTGATCAATAGTGTCACCTTCGGTTTCGATGTAATCCATAACTCAGACCTCAGCCCAAGGCGCTTCACTCCTTGCGCATGATCCAGTATTGCTGTCCAATCGTCAGGATATTGTTGACAAGCCAATAGACTGTCAAACCGGCCGGGAAGGAAACGAACAGAAAAGTGAACACGACGGGCATCATTAGCATGATTTTTCTTTGATTCGGATCGCCCGCCATGGGGGTCATCCACTGTTGCACAAACATGCTGGCACCCATCAGCAAAGTCAATACCGGAAATCCCAACTGCCAGTCGCCGATGCTAAAGGGCAGCGACTGCCAGTCAGGCCTTGACAGATCCTTAATCCATAAGAACGGCGCATGCCTGAGCTCAATGGGCGTGCTCAGAGCGCTGTATAAACCGATAAACACCGGAAGCTGAACTAGCATCGGTAGGCAGCCACCCAACGGATTGACGCCGTTGCGCCGGTACATCTCCATGATTTCCTTGTTGAGCTTTTCGCGGTCGTCTTTGAACTTCTCCTTGATCCGCTCCATTTGCGGCGCCAGTTTTTGCATCTGCTTCATCGAAACAAAGCTCTTGTGCGTGAGGGGAGCCAGAAGAAGTTTGATGAACACCGTTAACAGGATGATATCGAGCCCATAGCTGCCAGTAAAGCCGTGAAGGAAATGCAGTATCTGTAGGAACACCTGAGGTATGGCGAAGCGCCCAAAAAAGCCGAAATCAATAGATTCGTCCAAACTCCTGCCCATCTCGTTCAAAATTTCGATCTTCTTTGGACCAATAAACAGCGTGTAGGAATCGACATCTTTGGGCGGTCCCTGGGGAGCGATGGTGGCAATGAGAGCCGGGCCAACCTGCCCCAGCGTAGCGTGCTCTGCGCCACCCTCAGGCGGTAGAATTGCGAACAGGAAATACGTATGGCCAAAGCCCTGCCACGCAATTTCACCCTGAAACTCCTGTGCGTTGAGGGCCTCCGTTGGCCCCTTGCGCTGCACTTTGTTATCAATGCGGGCGAGGAATCCTTCAAACTGGGCGTCAGGATTCAGGTCGGTATGATCGCTCTTGTCGCTGAGCACCACCTGGGGCGTCAGGTTTCGCCCATCGGCGCTCCTGACAGTAACATCCATGCCGATCCGGTAGCTGGAACCCGTAAACGTGAAGGTCTTGGCAACGTTGGTGCCGGCAGGTGTTTGTCCGCGAAAGATCAGTGCCCCTTTGCTGTCACCGGTCAGGTTTAGACTAACTCCCTGAACTGAGTAAACTAGCTGGCTGTCATCTTCCGCTTGCCAGCGCAGGCCGAGGGGGTAGGGAACACCTGGAGCGGAGGCGACAATCTCAAACGGCGGACTTCTTTCTTCAAACGAAGTCCTGTACTTTTTAAACTTAAAACTCTTGAGCCGTCCGCCAGCGTTGGTGAACACAGCGATGTAGTCATCGGTCTCGATCCTGACGTCCCTTATCTGCTCGCTGAAAGGGACCGGAGGCGGCGCCGTGAAACTTACAGGCGGGGGGCGACTGAGCGCTCCCGGATCGTCGGTTTTTGGCTCTTCAACTGGAAAATCCTCGACCGGATCACTATAGTAACGAGTGAGCCACTCCTGATAGAGCACGAGAACCAACAGCGACAGAATGACAGCAAGAAAGGCACGCTTATCCATTGCGCAAAACTAACGGACAGGATCATAGCCGCCGAGATTCCACGGATGACAGCGGAACAATCGACGAAACCCTAACGATAATCCCTTCAAAATTCCATATTTTTCGATAGCCACTGACGTATACACCGAGCACGGCGGAAAAAACCGGCACGCGGGAGGCAAGAAAGGCGACAACAAACGGTGATACAGCCTGGGCGCGAGCGAAACTGCCATGCGCAAGATCGTAGCCACTATTTCGAGCGCCTCCTTTGATCAATGAGGCTACCTACGATTTCTTCCTCAACCTGTCGCAAGGAGACGGTTTTTCGCGCTTTTTTTGCAATCACAAGAACATCCACACCGGGCACCAACTCATGGCGGAGGCGCCGAAACGCCTCACGTACCAGGCGTTTGATGCGATTGCGCACCACGGCATTGCCGACCTTAGCGCTGACAGTGATCCCTAATCTGGATTCTGGATTGCCGGTGCTTTTACTGATAACAATGAAGTCGGAAGAATGGACCTTCTTGCCGATCCTTGACAGCTTCAGGAATTGAGGTCGTTTTCTCAGGCGAGCAGTTTTCGGAAATTTTTCCGTTCGTCCAGGCAACATTCCCCGGCTCTACGTGCGCGCCCGCTTCGGCGGGACAACCACGGTCAGCCTCTTTCGTCCCTTTGCCCTGCGTCTCTTCAACACTTTGCGACCACCGGGAGTTTCCATTCGAGTAAGGAAACCGTGAGTCCTCTTCCTTCTTATGTTGCTGGGTTGGTACGTCCGCTTCATTTACCGCTCCGTTTGCACGCATTCAAAACATTATTTCAACCATACAGCCGGGGCATTGTCAATTCAGATTACTTCCGGTTTCAGGGAGCGTTGCATCAAATCTCGTACGGCCTCTGAGGGGCGCTTGCCGTGAAACATCACGTGATACATCTGCTCCACAATGGGCATCTCACGCTCCAGTTGGCGCGCCAGGAGATACACCGAGCGGGTGTTACGGACCCCCTCGGCTATCATCCTCATCCCGCCAGTGATTTCCTGAATAGTTTTGCCTTGCGCCATCTGCACGCCGACCGCGCGATTGCGGCTGAGGTCGCCGGCACAGGTCAAAATCAAATCGCCAAGTCCTGGTAACCCTGCCAGCGTCGCCGGCTGAGCGCCCATGCCGACTGCCAACCGCGTCATTTCCGCAAGGCCGCGTGTGATTAATGCCGCCCGGGCATTTTGACCAAGCCCTAGACCATCACTGACTCCGGCGGCGATAGCAATGACATTCTTGATGACGCCCCCCATCTGAACGCCGAGGATATCCTGGGATGTGTAGACGCGAAACGTCTGGGTGGTGAAAGTTTCTTGGACATATGCGGCGATCTCCCCATCAGAGGCGGCAACGGTTACCGCGGCGGGAAGACCTCGAGCGACTTCGATCGCGAATGTTGGGCCTGACAAAAATGCAAGCCGCTTCTTGCGGGCTTCCCCAAAGATGTCGGCCAATACTTCCCCCATGGTTTTGAGGCTTCCTTCTTCCAGTCCTTTGGTTCCACACACAACGATAGTGCCTGAAGGAACGTGGGATGAGGCGGCTGTGATGACCTCGCGAACCGCATGCGAAGGTACGGCACAAATGATCAGAGTTTTGTGGTCGACGGCTTCCTTTAGCGACTGCGTGACCTGAACGGGGGCGGGGAGTTTGATTTCAGGAAGATAAAACTGGCTTTCTCTCTCGGTCACAAGCGCGCGAAAGTTGTCCGGGCTATGACACCAGAGGGTGACCGCGCTGCCCTTATCAGCTAGCAGCTTGGCAAGGGTTATCCCCCAACCGCCGGAGCCGATCACACCGATGGAATTGAGCATAGGATTTGGAGACTCTTCCTTGGCCGCCACCCGAGCCACCTCGGAAACCGTTGCTTACTCCAACAGTTCGGGCCGGGTATAGACCTGCTTGCGACTAGCCTTCATCCTCCTCTTTTTCCGCCAGGCGAGCCAGCGATACCACCCGCTCGCCTTCCTCGAGGTCAATCAGCCGTACGCCCTGGGTGTTTCGCCCGATCACGCGAATGTCTCTGACGTGGAGACGAATGATTTTTCCTTTATTGGTGACAAGCATGAGTTGATCGTCTTCGGTAACCTGCTGAGCGCCCACAACCCGGCCGGTTCTCTCGGTTATTTTCATCGTGATGATCCCGCGGCCGCCGCGGGACTGCAGGCGATATTCTTCCGCCCGCGTCCGCTTACCCAGGCCATTTTCCGCGACGGTCAAGATATCCGCACCGGGGCTGAGAATCTCCATGCTCACGACTGCATCTCCCTGGTCGAGCCGCATGCCGAACACTCCGTAGGTGTCGCGGCTGGTCGGGCGCACCTGTTCTTCCTTGAAACGAATCGATTGCCCCGCGGCCGTGGAAAGGATGATTTGTTGCTGTCCGTCGGTCAATTGAACGCCGATAACCTCATCGCCGGGCTCGAGCGCAATCGCACGTATGCCACTCGTGCGCGGATTGGCATATGCCATGAGCTCGGTTTTCTTGATCAAGCCCATTTTCGTAGCGAACACGACATGACGGCCTTCCTGAAATTCCCGAACCGACAAGAAGGCGGAAACTTTTTCTCCTTCTTCGAGATGCAGCAGGTTCACGATCGGTCGACCCCGGGCCGCCCGACCGGCTTGGGGCAACTCGTGGACTTTCATCCAGTAAACCTTGCCGGTGGTGGTGAAAAACAGGATCGAAGCGTGAGTCGAAGCGACAAAAAGATACGATACGAAATCCTCTTCTCGCGTGGTGGTGCCGATTTTGCCTTTGCCACCGCGACGTTGCGCGCGGTAGAGGTTGGCAGGATTACGTTTAATGTAGCCTTCGTGAGAAATGGTCACGGCCATGTCTTCGTCGGCAATAAGGTCTTCAGCGGAAATTTCTTCGGAGCGGTTGAGAATTTGAGTCCGCCGCTCGTCACCGAACTTTTCTCTGATTTGTTTTAATTCCTCTACGATGATTTTGTAGATCTCTTTTTCGTCGGCCAGTATGGCGTTTAGCTGGGTGATCCATTCAACTGTCTCGCGATGTTCTTGCAGGATCTTGTCGCGTTCCAGACCGGTCAATCTCTGGAGACGCATGTCGAGGATTGCCTGCGCCTGGGTTTCGCTCAGCCCAAAATTCGCCACTAACCCCTCTTTGGCGCTCCTTGGATCGGGGGCTCCGCGGATCAGCTGGATCACAGCGTCAAGATGCTCCAACGCGATCCGCAGACCTTCCAAAATGTGCAGCCGCTCTTCGGCTTTTCTCAGGTCATAAGCGGTCCGCCGGGTGACGACCTCTTTGCGATGATCGACAAACGCGAGCAGCGCTTCTTTCAAATTGAGCAGTCGCGGCCGGCCCTCCACGATCGCGAGCATATTCACCCCAAAGGACTCCTGGAGGGCGGTGTGCTTGTACAGCTGATTCAGAATAACGTCGGGAACGGAGTCTCGCTTTAGCTCGATGACAATGCGCATCCCTTCTCGGTCCGATTCATCGCGCAGATCCGCAATCCCATCGAGTTTCTTTTGTTGCACAAGCTCGGCGATCTGTTCGATGAGCCGTTTCTTGCTCACCATATAGGGGATCTCGCTGATGATGATCTGCTCTCTGCCGGTGCGTTTGACGGTTTCGGTAAACGCCTTGCCGCGCATCTGAATAATGCCGCGGCCGTCCATATAGGCCTGAACGATTGCCTCTTGTCCATGGATGAAACCGGCAGTTGGAAAATCCGGGCCGGGAATGAATTTCATCAGTTCGTCGATCGCAATGTCTGGTTTTTCGATCAGGGCAACGAGCCCATCGACGACTTCGCCAAGATTGTGGGGAGGAATATTGGTCGCCATACCCACGGCAATTCCCGACGCGCCGTTAATCAATAGGATGGGGATGCGCGATGGAAGGACCGCCGGTTCGGTCAACGAGTCATCGTAATTGGCGACAAAATCTACCGTCTCTTGCTCAATATCGGCCAAGATTTCGCTGGCCAGTTGCGCCATCCGTACCTCGGTATATCGCATCGCGGCCGGAGGGTCGTCATCGATAGAACCGAAATTTCCTTGGCCATCGACCAGTGGATAACGCATCGAAAAATCCTGCGCCATGCGCACGATCGTGTCATAGACCGCCGCGTCTCCGTGAGGATGGTACTTACCGATGACATCGCCCACGACACGAGCGGATTTCTTGTAGGCGCTGTTCCATACGTTTCCCATGTCATACATGGCATAAAGGACTCTGCGGTGCACCGGTTTGAGGCCATCACGCACATCCGGGAGCGCGCGACCGATGATGACGCTCATCGCATAGTCCATGTAGGACTGGCGCATTTGATCTTCAATGTAGACAGGGACTTTTTGGGATTTCAGGCTTGCTTCCATGGATGCGTGGTTTGGTTCAAATGGCTCGAAAGGAAACGAGTTGAACCGATGAAGCGTCTATCAGATTAGATATCCAGATTCTTGACGGTCAGAGCATGATCCTGGATGAACTTGCGCCTGGGTTCGACCTCGTCACCCATCAAAGTTGAAAAGATCTCGTCGGCTTCGACGGCGTCTTCGACGCGTACCTGCAACAAGACGCGGGTTTCAGGGTTCATGGTGGTCTCCCACAACTGGTCGGGGTTCATTTCACCTAAACCCTTGTAGCGCTGGATATATTGTCCCTTCTTACCGCGCTCCATGATGTAGTTCAGAAGTTCCGTGAGAGAGCGCAGCCGGGCTTTGTGATCACCGTTCTCGACGCCGTAAGGCGGCAGGCCGACAGCGGTGAGGTCGTTAAACAACTTTTTGATTTCCTTGTATTCTGGGCTCGTCAGAAATTCGCGGTCGATCACCGTCTGAAACCCGGTCCCGTTAGCGCGCGTCGTGCAGACAAGCTTGAAGCAGTTGTATTCGGCGTCTTCCTGAAGGAGACAAGAGATCGGTGCTTGCTCCGGCGCGGTCATGCTGACGTAGGAAGCCAGGCGTGCCTGAAGATCATTTAACGCCTTTTGATCCTTCAGTGTCTCTTCATCAAGTTCTTCTTCCAGCAACAATGCCTCGAGTATCGTCCGGTTTTTACGCTTGCGGGTGATCAACGCCATTAGTTTTTCCCATCGCGCCGACTTCTTGATGAAAGTCTGCAGTGCCTGCCCGGAAAGCCCGCTACCATCGTTGGTCGCGCGTACGCAAATATTCTCGGTTCCGATTTCGATCAGGTGGTCTTCCAGGCTCGCTTCATCCTTCAGGTAGCGCTCTTGTTTGCCGCGCTTCACCTTGAACAACGGCGGCTGCGCGATGAAGAGATGGCCCTTTTCAACAAGGTCGGGCATTTGTCGATAGAAAAAAGTGAGGAGCAAAGTACGGATATGAGAACCATCGACGTCCGCGTCGGTCATAATGATGATGGAATGGTAGCGTAGTTTTGCGGGGTCATAATCCTCTTTGATTCCCGCGCCCAAAGCCATGACGACGAGGCGGATCTCCTGAGAGGATAGCATTTTGTCGAATCGGGCCTTTTCAACGTTGAGGATCTTCCCCTTAAGAGGAAGGATAGCCTGGTTGCGGCGATCACGACCTTGTTTGGCGGAGCCGCCTGCGGAATCGCCTTCAACGATGTACAACTCGCTCAGGGCCGGGTCGCGCTCCTGGCAGTCGGCGAGCTTCCCCGGCAAAGAGCCGGAATCCAAGGCTCCTTTGCGGCGCGCCAACTCCTTGGCCTTGCGGGTGGCTTCGCGGACCCGGGCGGCTTCGATGCCCTTGGCGATGATCTTCTTTGCATCCGTTGGATGTTCGCTCAGATAGCTCGCGAATTTTTCGTTGATCAATGCCTCAACAATCCCCTTGACCTCACTGTTGCCGAGCTTGGTTTTGGTCTGACCCTCGAACTGCGGCTCGGGAACTTTCACACTGATGACGGCGGTCAAACCCTCGCGAACGTCTTCTCCCTGGAGGTTCTCTTCGTCCTTCTTCAGCTGTCCGCTATCGATCGAGTAGTTGTTGATAGTGCGCGTCAAGGCGGATTTGAACCCGATCAGGTGTGTGCCGCCCTCGTTCGTATTGATGTTGTTGGCAAATGAAAAAATGTTCTCCGAGTAACCGTCGTTCCACTGCATGGCGATTTCCACTTCCACACCTTCTTTTTCGCCGGCAAAGTGGACAACCTGCGGGTGGATGGCGGTCTTGGCGCGGTTTAGGTGCTCGACAAAAGACTTGAGACCGCCTTCATAGAAAAACTCATGCTTTTTCTGGCTTCGCTCGTCTTCGATGGTGATCTTCAAGCCGCGATTCAAAAAAGCCAGCTCCCGCAGCCGCTGGGAGAGAAGATCGAAGCTAAACTCTTGCGTCTCAAAGACCTCGGTGTCCGGTTTGAAAGTGACGCGGGTGCCGCGCTCTTTCGATTTTCCAACTTCCTTCAGCGGTCCCTCTGGAACTCCGCGCTTGTAACTCTGCTGATAAACCCTGCCGTCGCGCTTGATATCCACCTCCAGGGATTCGGCCAGTGCGTTGACCACTGACAAGCCGACACCGTGGAGTCCACCGGAAACCTTATAAGATGCCTTGTCGAATTTTCCCCCGGCATGAAGTTTCGTCAAAACGACCTCTGCGGCCGATTTTCCTTCGGTTGGATGGAGGTCGACGGGAATGCCACGGCCGTTATCGCTTACCGTGACGCTGTTGTCGATGTGAATTCTAACTTCAATCTGATTGCAATGACCCGCGAGAGCTTCGTCGATGGAGTTGTCCACGATCTCGTATACAAGATGGTGCAATCCCCGTTCACTCGTATCGCCGATGTACATTCCAGGGCGTTTTCTGACCGCTTCGAGACCTTCGAGAACTCTGATGTTGTCAGCTTTGTAGTCGGATTGGTCGGAAATTTTTATGTCAGCCATTGGGAAACGCCGGTTCAGAAATTTTACTTGGAAATTGCGTGGGTTAGGCCGATTTTTAAACCGTACGCATTGTACCGGAAACGGGCCTAAAAGTAAAGCGTAAAGAGCCAATTAAGGGGCTGATTCTACAGGCAAAACTCGCCTGCCCGCAGGCCGGCCTGGGCGAGTCACAACCCCCGTCCTGGCAAGGACATGATGCGCTACCCGAAGCATGTTGACAGATAGCAGGCTGTGAGCGAAAAGAACACGAGCATGCAACGTGCATTGAGCGCGGTAAGACTCCTTACTATTTGGGGTCGCTTTCAGGAGCTTCAGCTGAGGCCCGGCGAGCTTGGCCAAATTGCCGTCTATTTTCCCATTATTGGCGCTGTCATGGGCCTTGGGCTGTCAATGTTGAACAGCTTTGCCGAACTTTATCTGCCATCCGAACTTCTTAGCGTCGCTCTTGTAGCGGCCCTGGTAACAGCCACCGGAGCCATCCATCTGGAGGGTCTGCAAGAGACGTTGAGCACCTTCGGTAGGCCAGCACCGCTCGACACCCAGAAACAGCGCAGAGGAATTCTGGGTTTGATTGCGGTAATTCTAATCATGCACCTGAAGATCAATTCCCTTGAGGCGATTGGGGACACTCGGGATGCGAGCTTGTTGTTGGTCCCAATGCTGGCGCGCTGGAGTGTCGTCATTCTTTTATACGGTGCACGTAACCTGGCTACAGCTCACGAACAGGCGAGGCCAATGCCCCTCGTACTCAATACGGCTTTGGTGCTGACGTTGACCGTTTTGATCGCATCAGAAACCGGGCTTTGGATCGCGCTCTGTGTT
Organism: uncultured Syntrophobacteraceae bacterium; assembly: GCA_964410485.1. Taxonomy (GTDB): domain Bacteria; phylum Desulfobacterota; class Binatia; order UBA9968; family UBA9968; genus CAYPHJ01. Next base: position 38,626 of record CAYPHJ010000020.1, on the reverse strand, counting down.
TCGTTAGCCGCTTTAATTGTCCGAACTATTGTCCACTGGCACCAAGCTCAGGTCGATTGTAACCATTTGGGAGCGCTCGTGGAGACAAATGAAGCGCTGAGCCTGGCTGCGTTCGCAACGCTCTAACTTCATAATCGGCATCTGCATGGATGTATTTAAGCCCCTGTCTCCGGTGATTCCGGTGTTTCTACTCATTAGCACAGGATTCGTGTTTGCGCGCTGGAAAACGATCAACCTGGGATCAGTGACGGAAATTATCGTTTATTTGTGCGCGCCCTGCCTGGTCTTTACCGCTCTGGCGACGAGGCCTCTCGATGCAACCGACTTTACAGTATTTTTGTTGGGGGCTGTCGGAATTTTGATGGGGACAGGGGCACTGGTGTGGGTTTATGGCCTGACTTCGGGATTCTGCTCCCGTGGTTTTACACTGCCCGTTCTTTTTATGAATGCCGGCAATATGGGCATTCTGCTCGCCTTTTTCGCTTTTGGTCAACCAGGCTTGCAAGGTGCAACTTTGATGTTTGTCATCATTTCCGTGTTCCAATACTCCTTAGGGTTTACCTGTTGGGCGGCAGCAGCGGGTGGAAGGAAGTTTTCCGCTTGCCACTGATTTACGCGACGTTTCTCGGCTTGGCATTCAACCTGGGGCAGATCCCAATGGCTCCGGTTGTTTTTGAGCCTGTTTCGATGCTCGGTCACTCGACGATTCCACTGATGTTGGTGAGCCTTGGTTATCGGTTGTATGATGTTCGCTCGCTCCGTTTGGGGCACGCGGTCGGCGGCTCATTCCTCAGAATCATCGGAGGTTTTGTTGCTGCTTACTTCACCGTCACCGCTCTCGGAGCCGAGGGCGTCAACCGGCAAGTGATATTACTCTATGGCGCATTGCCGTCGGCGGTCGTGAATTTCGTCCTTACGGAGAAATACGGTCAAGACCCCGCGCTGGCAGCGTCAATCGTGGTACTGACGACGATTGCCTCGCTGGTTACGATCCCGCTGGTTTTCTGGGTCATCCTGTGAGAATTTTTACAGCCGCCGTGCTGACCCTTGACAGCTCGCGTACTCTCGTTGTAGTTTTCGCTTCGCGAGTTTTGATGCTCTAAGGTGTCAGGGAAGTCCGGTGCAAATCCGGCGCGGTCCCGCCACTGTGATTGGGCCAATGCACCCGTAACCGGGCCACTGCCAAACGAGCTGGTTCAACGTTCCAACGCTCAACAGTTCAAGCAGCACCCTTGAACATTGAGCTATTGAGCCTTTGAACCAACCTACGGTGGGAAGGCGCGGGAGGCAAACGACGAGAGATGCTGTTGGATCTCCCGTTGTAACCCATCAGCCAGGAGACCTGCCTAGAGTTTTCAGCCGGCCTCTCCGGAAGAGAGAGTAAGGTTACCATCTCGTTTTTCTTTTCCTGAGAGCCCCAGAGAGATTATGAGGGACATCTTTTTTCTGCTCGTTTCCCTTGCCTTGCACGGGGCTATGCTTGGCCACCCGTTTGTCACTTTGCGCCCACAACTGGAAGAGGCTATGCCGGTGGTTTTCGTTACGCTGGCCCGGGCAAGCGAATCGGTTGGGGAGTGGGCTGCGACCGTAGAGGACAAAGGAACGATCCGTGGCAAGGCAAGTGCGCGGGGTTCTCCCGGGGATGCAGGCGCCAAGAACGGGACCACGACCCGTGAGGATGGCTTGACCGCTGGAGCGAGGCAGCGTGCATCACAGCCAGGAGAAGAGCGGCGTCAAGCTCAAGACTTGAACGCAGGCAGTCACAAGGTTCAGCCCAAAGAAGAGTTGGCCCGTAAACCACGTGATGATGTGGCCATCATCGCCAGGCCGACCGAGACCCCTGCCAGTTTCCGTCAAGGCTCGGCCACATCTTGGGAAAACACCGGCAGGGTGATCAATGATTTATCACCTCCTTCCCTGGGAGAGCGCCAGACGGCGATAGAGGATGGTCAAGCCGATCCAGGTACGATCTTACCAGGTGAAACACGGGAAAGTCAGTCGCTTCAGTTTGTGGCAGGCCCATCAGAAACAGATGACGATCCGTTGAAGATCCATGGCACAATTATTGGTTTAGGGGGCGGCTCTACGGTGGGCGCAAGGGATGCAGGCGGATCAGGGGCGACTTCCAGTACGTATCCTCAGGTAAGCGGAGGTGGCGGAGGCGATTCTGCATCGGGAGGAGGACTGGAAAGCGGATCGGGTTTCGGCGGGGGATTGGGTAGCGGCAGCGAACGTTTGCAGTTCGTTCAAGTCAGTTACGCGCACACGCCTCGACCAGAATACCCCGAGCAGGCGCGAAGAGAAGGCAGAGAGGGGCGAGTGCTGCTCAGGGTCCGGATTGACGAACGGGGAAGATCGCAATCGGCTGAAGTCCATGAGACCTCGGGCAGCGAAATTTTGGATTTGGCCGCCGTTGAGGCAATCAAACGCTGGCGGTTTCGGCCGGCCCGCTATGGCAATGAAGCGGTGGAAAGCTGGGTCAAAATTCCGATTCACTTTCGACTATCGCAGGCGAATCAGTAGTTGAGTTCACTCTTGTCCAAAATCTCCCCTGGCCCCTCTTTTCCAAAGGTTTCCAAAGAGGGGAAACGGTCCTCTGAGAGATTTCCCCCTTTGAAAAAAGGGGGATTAAGGGGGATTTTCTTAGCGGTCAGCGAACAAAATTCCACGAAGGCCTCGATTTAAAAATGACAAAAACTCCAAAATATCATAGGCAAATCAATGTCAGCCACGGAACTTTTATCTATTTTGGACAGCAGGTGAGTTGAGTTTTAAAAGGAGGAGACGCAACCATAACCGGTAACTGCAGTCGGATGTAAGGGAAAGGGGTGACTACTAAAGGATGAAGGCAGAAGGCAAAAGGATGAAACAATTTTCATCCTTCATCCCTCATTCTTTGTAGAATTCCCCTGCTGCCCCGCAACTGTGAAGGGCCACGAAAGCCGCAGGTAGCCACTGCCAGAGATCGTGGTTCGTGTCCGTGCTCGTGCTTCGTAACTCCTTAAAGATAGCGAGCACGAGTGACGAGCACGAGCAACGAGCCGGTGGGAAGGCGCGGCAAGTAGGTTAATTCGTGGCCGCTGACTCGTGATGTGATCGCTGGACACAAGTTCCTGCGATGCACAAGGACGAGCACGGCCACGGACTTAAAGCCCAAGCCAGGAGACCTATCCGATCTGCCTCAACCATCCCTTTCGCGGGAAAAGGAGGTCTTCCATGAACTTTCTTCTTATTTTTTTGTGTCTTCTCATCTTTCCTTCGTTGGCTTTGCCTGCCTCACCTCCTGACGAGGAGTCGCTTCCGCCAATCGTTGTAACGGCTACGCGGATCGAGACTCCTGTGGAGGAAATCACCAAATCGGTTACCGTTATTGCTCGGGAAGAGATTGAAGCGGGACAGCTCAAAACGGTCGAGGAAGCGCTCCGGCAGGTACCTGGCATGGCTATCGCGCGCACCGGGTCGGTTGGATCGGTGACCTCGGTCTTCTTGCGCGGAACAAACTCAGATCATGCTCTCGTGCTCATCGACGGAGTACGTGTATCAACTTCGATTACAGGAGAGTTCGATTTTGCCGACTTGACCACGGATAATATCGAGCGGATTGAAATCATCAGGGGACCCCAGAGCGTGCTTTACGGCTCTGATGCGATCGGGGGCGTCATCCATATAATTACCCGGCGGGGAGTCGAGCGGTTGGAACACACAGTAGCCATGGAGGGGGGCCGCCACCGTACTCTTCGCGGCCAATTCCACAGCGCTGGAGCCTTTGGCTACGGCGACTACAGCCTCGGGGTCTCGCGCCTGGAGACTCGAGGATTCATGAGGCATGATGATTATAAGAACACGAATCTGTCAGGAAAGCTTGGACTGGGAACCACGGCAACCCGCTTAACGTTGTTTGGCCGCTATACAGACGCGGATAAAGAGCTCCCGCCAGTCAAAGGGCGGAGTTTCGATCCCAATCAAACTTTTAGCCGAAACTTTTTTCAGGCGGGTGGGGCGTTCGATCAGAGGATCCTCTCCTGGCTCGATTACAACCTGAAAATGGGCGTCACGCGGACCGACACAAAGTTTTCCAACCCACCTGACCCCCTTTCGCCGTTTTTCACCTTCTCTCAAACTGATGCCCGGATCTTCAACTTTGACGGGCAGGTGAATGTCCGTCCTTTTCCCGCGGTAACGATCACCGCTGGCGGAGAATGGATGCGTCACAGCGCGGATTTTATGAGCCGCTCGGGCTTTGGCACCACTCGCTTCGACAAGGCGATTAGGACCGGCGCTGCTTTCGGCCATGGGCAATTAAACCTTCTCGAGGGTCGTCTGATCCTCGGAGCTGGCGGTCGTTTTGATGACCATAGCCGGTTCGGGCAAACGGGGACATGGCAGCTATCTTCAGCCTTTCTCGTCCGCGAGACCCACAGCAAAATCAAGGGAAGCTGGGGCACCGGGTTCAAGGCTCCCGATCTTGCCGATCTTTTCTTTCCGGGTTTTGCAAACCCGGATCTGAAGCCTGAGAAGGCAAGGGGCTTCGAAATCGGCGTTGAACAAACTGTCTGGAAGGATGTTCTCTGGCTGGAGGTTGTCTATTTCGACAAAAGACTCACCAATCTTATCCAGTTCGACCCGGTGACCTTTCGGCCGGAAAACATCGCCCGGGCATCGATACGAGGGGTGGAGTTTCCGGTCGTTCTACGTCCTATTCGCGGCCTTCAACTTCGTGGGAGCTACAGCTTGGTTGAAACGGAAGATCAGCAAACAGGGCTACGTCTTCTGCGACGCCCGAAAGATACCTTTCTGACCCAGGCGCACTACAGCTTTCTCGAACGCTTCACGACTAGCGTCAGCATTCTCCATGTGCGAAGCCGAAAGGACCGAGACTTCACCACTTTCCCGGCTCAGCGGGTTACGCTTAAGCCTTATACCAAAATAGATTTGGCGCTTTCTGTCCTGCTAAGCCAAGAAGTCGGCTTTCTCAAGGGACTGAGCGCCAGGGTAAAGATCGAAAACGTGTTAAATCAAAGATATGAAGAGGCGTTCGGTTTTCCGGCGCCGCGTATGCTGTATTTGTTGGGCTTGCAGGCAACGTTCTAACGAGGTCACAGGCCCCACCCATGGATCCAAGACGGCTTGAACGATAAATACGAATTGAACGAGAATAGCGATTGGCCCGAACGATGATGAAGCTTGCGATAACCACGCCGATAATCCTCCTGATCTCGATCATGTCTTTCTCCGGTCGCGAGCTTGCGGCCCAGGTAGCAAAACCATGGGTTGTCGTCGACGATCTGGGGCATCGGGTCGAGATAAAGGGAGAGGTAAACAGGATCGTCTCGCTGGTCCCCACCAACTCCGAGATGGTTTGTCTGCTCGACTGCTCTCGCTTAGTCGGTGGAACCCGTTATGACCGGTTTCCCGACGAGCTATCCGCCAGGATGCGTAACCGTCAGGTGGAGATCGTCGGCGGCGGCTTTGACGCGAGTCTGGAGAGAATCGTTCGGCTCGCGCCGGATCTCATCTTGGCAAACGGGCCCAGCCAGCAAAAAATGATCGCGCCGCTAAAACGCATGGGTTACGCGACCTTGAGCATTTGGCCACGCGATCTGGAAGGGCTCAGAAAAGATTTTCTGATGCTCGGAGAGATTGTCGAGCAACAACTTAAAGCGAAAAACATTCTAGCCGAGGTCGAACGCCGTTTTGCAGAGATGCACCGTAAGGCTGAAGAACAAAAAAGCAAGAGAGTCTATCTTCAAATGTGGTCCGATCCGATGATTACAGTGGGCAAACATTCCTTTCCCCATTGGCTCCTTTCCACCATTGGAGGAATCAATATCTTCGGCGACATGGCTTTCGACTCTGGCCAGGTCAGCCTGGAATGGATTATCGAGCGAGATCCCGACGTAGTGATTTTCCTGAGTGGGCAGGAGACTTTCGCGAAGCAAATCGTCACGCGCCGCGAGTGGAAGTCGATCCGGGCAGTCCGAGACTCCCATTTCTGCTTTATCGAGAGCGCCGACATTCGACGGAGCGTCCAGTTCATCAAGGGACTGGCGAAAATTCACGAGTGCCTGTTTAGAGCGGAGCGAATCCGGTCAACGCTATCTCCGGGGATGCCATGAAACGGCGGCGTTTTTGGGCTTGGCTCATCATTGCTATGTCTTTGTTTTTTTCCTTTTTGTTGGCGCTCAGCGTCGGGCCAGCGCGGCTTTCTTTCTGGGAAATGTCTGCGATGGATAGAATAATATTGTGGAACCTGCGCTTCCCTCGCAGTCTCTCGGCTTTCTTCGTCGGCGGCGGGTTGGCACTATCGGGCGCGATTTTTCAGGGTCTCTTCCGCAATCCACTCGCCGACAGCTATCTGCTCGGCATCTCGTCGGGAGCATCGCTGGGGGCGGCGGTGGCCCTGGTGCTGGGATTAAGTTCTCCTCTGGCTAATTTTAGCGCCGTCACTGTTTTTTCTTTTGCTGGCTCGCTGCTCGCCCTTGCACTGGTCTTTTACTTTGGCAGCCGGAAGGGACAGGTCTCGGTCTTCCGTTTGCTTCTGGCGGGCCTAGGCGTGGGCCTTTTCATTTCCTCGCTGGTGGCTGTACTCATGCTCATGGCCGAGGAGCAGCTCAAGGCGTTGATTTTTTTCTTTCTCGGAGGATTTTCAACTTCCGGTTGGGACACCGCATGGATATCGCTCGCCTGCGTCCCTTTGGGCGTTATCACCGCCTGGTTCTTCGCCCGCGAGTTAAATGTTCTGTTACTGGGAGAAGAGACGGCGAAGAGCAGCGGGATTCACACCATCCGCATACAATTGCTCTATGCTGTCCTCGCAGCCTTTTTGACCTCGATATCGGTTTCGGTCGCCGGTCTCATCGGCTTCGTCGGGTTGATCATTCCGCATATGATCCGGATCACGCTCGGAACCGACCACCGAACTCTCTTCCCGCTGACTTTTTTTGCCGGTGGCGTGTTTTTGGTGCTGTGCGATACGGTCGCAAAAACCGTGGTCGCCCCCGCCGAGCTACCGGTTGGCATCGTCACTTCGCTTATCGGGGTACCCATTTTTCTCTATCTCCTGCGCAAAGAAACGGGCGAATACGGGCTCTGAGATGGAACAACAGACCGCCATCGAGACACAAAACCTGTCCGTCGGCTATGAGGGCAGACCGGCGCTCAAGAATGTCTCTTTGTCGGTCCGGGGAGGAGATCTCTTGGCGCTTCTCGGCCCCAACGGATCCGGCAAAACCACACTGCTGAAAGTACTTTTGGGAATCCTCGCTCCCGACGAAGGAACGGTTTTGCTGCACAATAAAGTTCTTCAAGCTTATCCGCCGAAAGAACGAGCGAAAAAGATTGCCTACGTATCGCAGCAGCCTCCATCAAGTTTTCCGTTGACTGTTTTCGAGCTGGTTTCGTTAGGCAGGTATCCCTATTCCTCGCGCTTCGGGCGCGACACGGAAGACGCAATGGCGGCCGAAGAAGCGCTGGCGCTGACCCATGCCTCGGCCCTGAGGGACCGTAGATTTAACACACTTAGCGGCGGCGAAAAGCAGAAGATACTGCTCTCCAGGGCCATGGCGCAGTCGATGCGCATCCTGCTGCTGGACGAACCGACGGTCCACTTGGATCTCTACTATCAGTTACAGATCTTGAAGACGCTGAAAAAGCTATGCCGCGAGCGGGGGACAACCGTCATCGCAGTCTTGCATGAGATGAATCTCGTGTCGCTGTTCGCAGATCAGGTGGTCCTGCTCCGTGCCGGAAAGGTGCATGCCTTCGGAACCGTCCCGTCAGTCCTTACCGAAAAGAACATCGAAGAGGTGTTTGGTGTGACAATGGCGGCGCGACAAGACGCCGCAACCGGTGCTCGTTATTTTGTTCCGCGTGACCCGGTTGGGTTCCAGTGAGGGAGGCGGACGTATGAAAGGTTTGTTGATCGCCGGTACGCACAGCGGCACGGGAAAGACCACCGTGACGATCGGACTAATGGCGGCCCTGCGGCAGAGAGGCTATAGACTGCAACCGTTTAAGGTCGGTCCCGATTACATCGACCCCTCGTACCACGAAGCCGCCGCTGGTTTGCCGTCGCGCAATTTGGACTCCTGGCTATTGGAATCTGCTGTCATGGTCGAACTCTTTGAGCGGGCTATGGCGGGCAAGGATCTGGCGATTGCCGAAGGGATGATGGGACTTTACGACGGTTTCCGAGGAGAGAGTGAAGAGGGCAGCACCGCTCACGTGGCCAAGCTTCTCGGCCTGCCGGTGATCCTGGTGGTCGATGCCTCTGCCGCCGCCCGAAGCGTCGGGGCCTCCGTTTTGGGTTTTAAAGAGTTCGACCGGGGAGTCAATTTGGCCGGCGTAATCTTAAATGACATCGCGGGAGAAAGGCATCTAGAGTTTGTCAAACCCTCTTTGGCGAAAGCGGGTGTGCCGTTGCTCGGGTACCTTCCGAAAAATCGCCAGATCGCTCTTCCCGAGCGCCATTTGGGACTGATCCCGACCGGCGAAGGTAGCGTCAGCAGCGATCTCTACCGGCGCCTGGCGGAGCAGGTACAGCAAACTATCGACATCGAGCGCATCTTAAATCTCGCCGCACCGATTGCTGCGCGTGATGAAAACGACTTTTTGATTTTTCCTCGCGAACCGTTGCCCCCCAAAGCGACCATTGCCGTCGCCTTGGACAAGGCGTTTAATTTTTATTACCCCGACTCGTTGGACCTCCTTAAAGCATGGGGTGCGGAGCTTGTTTCTTTCAGCCCGCTGGAAGATCGCGCACTGCCACCTTGCGCGGGCGGAGTCTACATCGGCGGCGGTTTTCCGGAACTTTTCGCCCGTGAGTTGTCCGAAAACAAGGGCCTGCTTCTATCTCTCCGCGCAGCCTCACTCCAAGGCATGCCTGTCTATGCCGAATGCGGCGGCCTGATGTATCTCGGAGAGAGCATCGAGGATGCGAATGGCAAGCGTTATGCGATGGCTGGAGTACTTCCCTGCCAGTCCACGATTAAGGGAACGCGGCTTACTCTGGGCTACCGCCAGGCCGAAGCGCTTGACGATGGGCCGCTGATGAAGCGCGGAGAATCGGTGAGGGGACACGAATTCCATCTCTCGGCTTTGACCGAGAAACGCCAAACCACGGCCGCTTACCGCCTGCTGGACCAAAACGGATGGCTCGAAGGCTGCCGGTTTAACAACGTTCTCGCTTCGTACATCCACCTCCACCTTGGCAGCAAAAGGAGTCTCGCGCGGAACTTTGTAAACGTATGCGCGAGCTGGAGAGAAAAAGTTTCGATCTGAAAGCCAATGCGAGCCAAATCATTGATGGTCCAGGGGACCGCCTCCTCGGTCGGCAAAAGCACTCTGGTCACGGCCCTGTGCCGGATCCTCAGGCAGGAAGGACTGAGCGTCGCCCCGTTCAAAGCGCAAAACATGTCGCTCAATTCTTTCGTCACGCCCGACGGCGGAGAGATCGGAAGAGCACAGGCGGTTCAGGCAGAGGCTGCGGGCTTGGAACCCGCCGTTGAGATGAATCCGGTTCTTCTCAAGCCTGAAGCAGACGATCGCTGCCAAATCATCGTGAAGGGCAAGCCTCTGAGACATATCGCGGCTGTAGATTACCCGGCGCTAAGGGAAGAGTTGTGGACGGCCATTACCGAATGCCTGGACGCGCTGCGAAGTGATTACGACGTCGTCGTGATCGAAGGCGCAGGAAGTCCCGCAGAGGTAAATCTGAAGGAGCGTGACTTGGTCAATATGCCGGTGGCGCTTTACAGTGAAGCTCCGGTGCTTCTTGTGGGGGACATCGACCGGGGCGGCATCTTCGCATCTCTGGTGGGCACATTGGAGCTGCTGGAGCCCCGTGAGCGAGGCGCAATCAGGGCGTTTATCATTAACAAATTTCGCGGTGACCGCGCGCTACTCGAGCCTGGAATTGAATGGTTGGAAGAGCGAACGGGCGTGCCGGTGGTCGGCGTCGTCCCCTATTTCCATGACATTCACATCGCCGAAGAGGATTCCGTGGCACCGGAGAGACGAAGAGCAATGAAAAACAGAAATGACTATGATCTGGATGTCGCCGTCGTTGCGCTCCCCCACATTTCCAACTTCGACGACTTCGACCCATTCGAGAGCGAGACGGGAGTCCGGCTCCGTTACGTTGAGGCCAATGATAAATTGGGCGAGCCTGATCTGATCATTTTGCCAGGAACAAAAACCACCGTGGCCGATCTCCGCTACCTGAAGGAAAAACGGCTGGACAAAGAAATTGCCCGTCGGGCGCGACATGGCACGCCGGTCATTGGCATATGCGGCGGCTATCAGATGCTCGGTGAATCGATCCGCGACCCGGAGCGGGTTGAATCCGCGGAGGTCGAGATTGCCGGCTTGTCGCTCCTTCCCGTTTGGACCCGTTTTCTTCCAGTTAAATCGACGCACCAGGTGAAGGCTCGAGCTTTGCTGAGGCGAGGCCTTTTGCAACGAGCCGGCGACCAGCCGATCCGGGGTTACGAAATTCATATGGGGGAGACACTGGGCAACGCGATTTCTGCACCGTTTGAAATCGTCGAGCGATCACAAAAATCGTGTGCGGATGTCGACGGCTATTTAAACCGGGACGGAAACGTGCTCGGCACTTACATCCACGGGCTGTTCCACAATGACGATTTGCGCCGCGCTATAGTGCGCGAGCTGGCGAGGAGAAAAGGGGTGGTCTTCTCTCCGGCCGATGCCGAGCTCTCTACAAGAGACCAGTACGATCGCCTCGCTTCGCTCGTGCGCAGCAGTCTGGATATGGGCCTTATCTTCCGGTTGCTCGATTTCGCTAAGAAGGGCGGTTTGCCTTTCGGTAACCCAGCGCGTCCTGTGCGATAATCAATTTCTGGATGTTGGAGGAGCCCTCGACGATCTGGTAAGACTTGGCGTCGCGGTAGTAGCGCTCGACCGGAAACTCGGTCGAATAGCCGTAGGCGCCGAGGATTTTCATGGCGGCGTCGGCGGCGAAGTTGGCGGCTTCCGCGGCGGTGTACTTGGCGATAGAGGTTTCGAGGTTATTGGGCTTTTTCTGGTCCGCCAACCACGCGGCGCGGTAGACGAGCAGTCTTGCCGCTTCTTCATGGACGATCATCTGCGCAATCAGGTCCTGGTTCATCTGGAACTCGCCGATTTTCTGGCCGAACTGGACCCGTTGGTTGCAGTAATTCACCGCCGCCTCCTGCGCCGCGCGCGCGACGCCCAGGGCCCCGGCAGCGCAGTTGAGCCGCGTCTGATTGAGTTGCCACATGCAGATCTTGAAGCCGTCGCCCTCGTTCCCGAGCCGGTTTGCCGCGGGAATACGAAAATTGTCGAAGGTCAATTCGGCGAGCGGCGAGCAATGGGCGCCCATCGTTTCCAGCGCCCTCCGGGTTAGTCCCGGTTGGTCCCACTCAGCGTAGAAAGCCGACATGCCGCGGTGCTTTTGCGAACGATCGGTGTAAGCATACACTAGCCCGCCGGTGGTCACCGGCCCGTTGGAAATCCAGAGTTTGCTGCCATTGAGCCGGTAGTGGTCGCCGTCGGCGGTTGCTGTTGTGCGGAGTGCCGCCACGTCGGATCCCGCATCCGGCTCTGTGATGGCGAAACAACCGATGGTCTCCCCCGACACCAGTCCCGGGATATATCTTTTTTTCTGTTCCTCGGTGCCGAATTGAAGCAGCGTGACAGCCGGACCGACTTGCATGTTGATCGCCACCCGCATGGCGCTGTGCACCCGCGCGATCTCTTCGGTGATCAGTACCATGGCGAGAAAGCCGAGACCGTTGCCGCCGTAGGCTTCCGGAATCATCGTGCCATAAAAACCCAGCTCGCCCATTTTTTTGACGAGATCGCCGCGGAAAATCTTTTCCTTGTCGTCCTTGGCGGCCGTGGGCGCGATCTCCTTCTCAGCAAACTCGCGCGCCAGGTCACGCACGGCCATCAGCTCTTCAGACAGTCCAAAATCCATCGATCCTCCTACCCGATGTGAAAACCCCACCGCTGAGTCAACCCGCAGTTACGGCTCCGGCAGAGATAAACGTAAACTGCAAACGTGCGATAGAACACTCAGGCCATGACGGCTCCGCCATCCACATGGATTGCCTGTCCGGTAATTCCTGCCGAAATTTCGCTGGCCAGAAACACCGCCAGTTCGGCTACCTCTGCGGTGGTGATTAGCCGCTTTTGCGGCGATTTTTGAGCAAACATCGCCAATACCTCGCTCGTGGTTTTGCCTGTTCTTTGAGCCATCGCGGTAGCGCTCTTGCGCGTCAACTCGGTGTCCAGATAGCCGGGACAGATGGCATTTACCGTCACACCCCACTTCGCGCTCTCCAGAGCCAAAGACCGAGTTAATCCCAGCAGTCCGTGTTTTGAGCTCGCGTACGCTGAAACGTGAGGATAAGCGATCCGTGCCGCCGTAGAAGCAATGTTGATGATGCGCCCCCAACGCGAGTGGATCATTTGCGGTAGAAAAACCTTGCAAGAATTGTAAGTCCCGGTCAAATTGACTCTGATGACCTCGTCCCAAAGGCTATCCGGCATTTCCAGGAAGCTTACTGCCGGTGCAATGCCTGCATTGTTAATCAGCACCTCAACGGCGCCAACTTCATCTTGCACCTTGTGGGCCAACCATCCGACCTGCTCCCTCTGAGTAATATCACAAGGCAGCGCCAGCGCGTGGCCGCCCTGCGCGGTGATCTCGGCGACTGTAGTTTTCAGCCGAGAAGCGTTCCGCGATACTAATACGACCTGATTGCCGTTGCGCGCGAAACGACCTCCCATTTCACGGCCGAGCCCGCCTCCGCCGCCTGTAATGAGAACTCTTTTTTGCCTTGGCGCCATTATGCACACGATACCACAAGATGAAGAAAAGGGCGCAAATACTATCCCCATCGGTCCTGTCCGTCGACAGAGGGAACGTCTATTGATCAGGTGCTGTCTCGTCTCTATAATTCGTTGATGACTCGCCGCGAGAGCCACTTTCGATCTTGGCAGGCCGGCTGCGCGCTGGTCCTGCTATTCGCTTTTTTCGTCAGTAGCTGTAGCAGTTACGTCCAGCCCGTGCTCCCTTCCATGGGCCCGCCAAGCGGCGATGAAGAAAGTAGAATCAGTCGCGAGTTCCGCCGCGAAGCCAAAAAGCATTTTAAGTTTGTCAGCCATCCTGAAGTCGAACGGTACATCGATCGTATTGGACAGCGAATCCTCGCTGCGATGGGCCCACAACCTTTTGATTATCGCTTCTTTGTTGTCGAAAACCCTCAACTCAATGCGTTCGCCGTTCCAGGCGGATCAATTTATTTTTTTAGCGGCCTCATCGAGAGAGCGAGCAGCACAGATGAGATTGCTGGCGTTCTAGGACATGAAATCATCCATATCTCGGGACGCCACATGGCTCGGTCTTCCGGCCCTGATGCTATTTCCGTTTTGAGCCTGCTCAGTCTTGCGCTACTCGCGCGTAGCGGAGCGGCGGCTCAGGCGGCGGGTACTGTAGGTCAGGCTCTCGCCGTAACGCGGCAGTTTGCTTACAGCCGGCAGCTGGAAATGGAAGCAGACACCCTGGGAGTGAGATACATGGCAGCGGCAGGGTATGATCCGAAAGGTTCCTTGGCTTTTCTTAAAACGTTGGAACAGGAAAGAGCCTTGAACCCGATCGACATTCCGGCCTACATGATGACGCATCCGGTGACTCAAGAACGCGTGGCCAATGTGGAGTTGGTGATTCACTCGTTACCGGCGAGTGAACGTAGAGTAAAGGACCTGGACCCGTTGGAAAAAGTGCAGGCCATTATTCGTATGGCGAGACAGGATGGCGATGGTCTCCTGCGGCAATTTGAAAAGAACGCCGCTGAAAACCCAGAGAACGCAGAGCGTCTCTATTTGCTGGGCTTTGCTCAGCAGCTGAGGGGGCAATTTTCAGACGCGCAACGGAACTATGAGAAAGCCCGAAGCATTAATCCACAAATGCGCGGCCTCGATCGCGACTTGGGGCGACTCTATGGTCAGCGTGGGGCCATTGCGGAGGCTCGTGCCGCGTTCCAGCGGGCATTGGCGCTCGAGCCGAAAGAGCCTCTAACATACCTATACTTGGGAGAATTATGCGAACAGACGTCAGAGCTGAGAGAGGCCGCGGGAGCCTATTTGAACGCGCACCACTTCTCCCCTTTGTGGGATAAGCCGCTCCATCGTCTCGGAAACGTTTACGGGAAACTAAACCGCCTGGGAGATGGTTACTATTACCTCGGCCGAGCTTTGATCCTTCAGGACGAGGATGACAGGGCGATGGCGTCCTTTGAAAATGCAATCAAAATTTTTGGTGAGCACTCCCCGCGCGGTCAATTCATCAGAGATGAGGTAAAAACCCTTAAAGCCAGGAGACGCTAGATCTGTTCTTGACTGCTCAGGACAGAAAAAGCCACAACGTTTGCGCGTGCTGGTTTACCTGATTTCGCCTCCCGCTTGAGCAACACATCCCGCAGGTAATCCGAATCGAATCCTAGAAGATCACAGATATTGTTAAACGAAAAAAGCCACTCTGTGCCAGTGTCTTGGACCCATTCCAACGCGTTCTCGTATTGCATCCTGCCGGCGCTGGTCCTTGAGCTGCGATATTTATCGAGGCACTCCACTGCGTCTTTAAGGATCGCAATCATCAGCCTCTTTTCGCCCTCCAGCTGACGAGATAGTCCTCCGCTGCCGTAGAATTGAGAAGGTAAAAACACGTCCGGTTCGAGAATTCGTGCTAAGAAATCGTCGTACATAGATGGGCTTTCCCCCATTAATTGAATCCCATCGTATAGCACACGACGTTACTCAGTGCAAGAAATCAGCTGAGTATCCTGAGTATCAGGACACCACCCGCCGCTTCCTCGCGGCTGGCACGGATAAGTGGTATCGCCAGGGCCTTTAAAGCTTACCCATCAATCCGGCCAGATGCGTTTTCGCGACGTTATGATCCCAGATCTTCTGCACCACGGAGTCTTTGCGCCGGCCCTTCATGACGCGTTGCACCTCGTCTTCATTATAGACCCGGACAGGTCCCAATAACGATGCCTTATAGAAGCGCGACGCAGCTTCCTCGAGGTCGACACATGCGGCAAATACCCATTCGATGGATTGCCCGACGACCATCGAACCATGGCCGCGCAGCATCAAAGCGTCCGAGTTCCCTAAGGATCGAGCCACGGCATCGCCTTGTTCAATGGTGTGGATCAGAGCGGGATCGTTATAAGAAGGCAATGGACCTGGCCCGAAGAATGCGCCTGGATTCGAGGAGGCGGGATAAAAAGGTCTCTCTACCATACTGAGGACGGCCACCATATGGTTGTGCAGGTGAGCGACGCTCTGAATATCGTTCCGCGCCTTGTACGCCCTGCTGTGCATAAAGACTTCGGAAGGAGGGTTCCATTTGCCTTCCAAAGCCTTACCCTCAAAGTCAGCTACTACAATATCGTCTGCTGTGACGGTCGCCCGGCTCACCGGATGCGGCAGGATTAGAAAATGCTGGCTCCCGGGAATGCGCGCGCTAATATGTCCGCTGTAGTCGACCAGTCCGGCATTGAAGAGCATACGAGATGACATAGCCAGTTTCTTTTTGAGATCGTTTATTTCAGCCACCGGGAGAGACTCCTTTCGGGCAAAGATCTACACCTATTATCTTTCACGGACCAGATCGTCAACCGGACCGGTGGCGCCCATGAGGATGGGATCAGGCGCAGCTCGGCTGCGCCGCTGCTCGTCAGGCCACACGAAGCTGTCAGTAAACAGCGCTGGTGAGAAGAGACAGGTCTATGTGATTCTAAACGCCGGCGGAATGACTTCGTCTACGCTCTTGCCAGTCCAATGCCATTTGGGAACGCTTTGCCAAACTTCTTCGCCTTTGGCCTGAACTTTTTTCAGCAACTCGTCTTCGTCGAGACGAACGTATCTCCCCTCGTCCACCAGTAACTCTCCATCGACGATGACGGTCCGAACATCCCGGCTCACAGCGGTTTCCACAACTGCTCGGATGGGGTCGCGGATGGCGCCAAAGGCGATGTCGTTGAGATTGATGATGGCGATGTCGGCCTTGGCCCCTTTTTGTAACCGGCCGATATCATCTCTGCCGACTAACTTGGCGCCGCCCACGGTGATGGCGTTGAATACGTCGCGCGGTTGGCCAGCGGTGAACTTCTTTTCCGCCACACGGGAAGACAGCGCCGCGTAGCGCATATCCGAGAGAATATCCTTAGGAAAGGTATCGGTGCCAATACCCATATTGATCCCTGCTCCGAGATACCTGTCAAACGACTCCATTACCGCGCCTAATTTCAAATACTTGAGCGGGCTGTAGGCAACCGAGGCACCCGAATCCGCGATAATCTTGAGATCGTCGCCATATGGATAGGCAGCAAGCCAGCTATGGCCGGTGATAAAAATGCAATGCGCCAGGGAGACTTGAGAATCGAGAAAACCGATCCTCCTAAGCAACTCGATAGGCGTGCACCGGTGAAGCCGAAGAACCGCTTGAAATTCATAAAGATTGATTGTTGCGTGTATCTGGACGCGAACGCCGAGATCGCGCGCCGCCTTGCGTGTCTCTTGGAGAAGCTCCGGCGTGCAGGAGTCAACGTGGCCAGGAAACAGCATGGCGTGCAACCGGCCGTTGCACGCTTGGTGGAACCGCTTGGCAAAGTCAACCGCGCTTTTGAGACCTGCGCGCCCGCGGTCCGCGTCCCAATCATATTCTAGACGGCCGTCGCGGTCGTGAAAAAAATTGACGTTCTTGTAACTGGGCCCGGTGTAACATCGGATTCCTACCTCATCTACCATCCGGACATATGGCTCGGGAGCAACGCCGGGTCCACCAATCTCCAGCGTCGTTGTGACACCGCTCTTGAGGACATGGATGAGCGAAAACCGCTGTCCGATATCGACATCCTTGAGGTGAGCATGATGCGCCCCCTCACGCGTTGGGGCGCCATGAGCAAGATAGTTGGATGCAAAGTAGTCGAGCTTGTTGGCATCGGAAAGGAGATAATCGCTCGCGTTGATGCCGGAATGAAAGTGCGTATCGACGAAGCCGGGCGATATGAGGCACCCTTTGGCTGTGATTGTCCGATCGACCGGTTGTGCGTAATCTTTGCCGACAAATTCAATCCGGTCGCGCTCGTAAACAACCATACCATCCTTAATGATCTCGTGTTCCACACCATTGAATCCAACAACATATCCGCCCTGAATGAGAGTTCTCATAGGTTCCTTTCTTTGAGAAGCCAAGCAGAAATCGGCGAATTTTAAGCTTCAAGCCATGCAGGCGCGGCGATCATAGTTGATTTTCCAACCTCACTCAAACTGCGGACTGGAAGGGCGATTCGAGCGACAATCGAAAGAAGGGAGGCACTATATGGCAAAGCGAAAGTGAATGATGTCTCCATCGTGGACGACATAATCCTTGCCTTCGAGTCTCAGCTTTCCTGCTTCCTTGCATTTGGTCTCGCTTCCAAAGGCAACGAAATCGTCGTAGGCGATCACCTCGGCACGGATAAAACCGCGCTCCATGTCGCTGTGGATCTTCCCCGCCGCTTTGCGCGCGGAAGTTCCTTTGGTGATCGTCCATGCTCGAACTTCGTCCTCACCACAGGTCAAAAAGCTGATGAGGTTCAACAGGCGATAAGAAGCCTGTATGAATCTATCTCGTGCCGCTTCTTGGATGCCCAGGTCTTTTAAAAAAGCCTCCCGATCGGCCGGGTCGAGTTGGGCGACCTCCATCTCAACCTTTGCGGCAAGCGGCAAGCCTTGCAAGCCCCGACGTTTCAACTCCTCCTGATGTGCGTCCGACAACGGCAGGCCGGCCTGGTCGTCGGGCCGATTGAACAACACCAGCAGCGGCTTGCGGCTGAGAAATCCGAAGCCCGAAAGCAGGGTTTCTTCATTGTCGGTAAACTCGAGATTTCTAAGGCTTTTTTCATTTTCCAACGCTTCGCTGCAACGCTCCAAGAGAGCCTCTTCTTGCGGCCGGGCTTTCTCTTTCTTGAGGCGCGTGCGCCGATTTTCCACGACCGTCAAATCTGCAAGGATCATTTCCGTGAGTACCCGATTCAGGTCTCTGATGGGGTCGGCCTGCGGATCAAAAGCATTGAGAACAAGCGCGATGGCGTCCGCGTCGCGCATTTGCATGACCAGTACGTTATTTGACTTGAGATCGTCCTCGGCTTGCCCAGCGGGAAAATCAGTGAAGCGAATCTCCGCGTGGGTCGTTTTTCTCGGTCTGAAGACTTGAGCGAGCTTGTCAACGCGTTTGTCAGGAACCTTTATGACACCTAAATGAATCTCCCCCTTACCCGTGCCGATGTCCGCCTTGAGTCCGGTGAGCATGTTGAAGATCGTAGTTTTTCCTGCCCCGCGAGGGCCGATGAGGCCGATTTTCATTTCTTGCCTTGCTAACATTCTACCAAGGAAAGTCAACCAATAGGGGTCGAAACGTAAAAACTTGAAAGCCGGCCTGCATTTAAAGAACGGGTGGTCGAAGAACCGGCAGGTTGACGGCCGGAGCCCAGATGATAGATTAACTGGCCATGCCATTAGCCACCATAGAAGAAGCGATTAACGAGATCCGTCGGGGGCGGATGGTCATCCTCATGGATGACAAAGACCGCGAGAACGAGGGTGATTTGTGCATGGCGGCTGAAAAGGTAACACCAGCAGCGATTAATTTCATGGCAACCCATGGGCGCGGCTTGATCTGTCTTTCGCTCACCGAAGAAAAAGTTCGACAGCTGGGACTTCCGATGATGGTATCTGAAAATACTTCTCCCTTCGGCACTGCTTTTACAATTTCCATCGATGCCGCGGATCAGATTACGACAGGTATTTCGGCGGCCGATCGCGCCAGAACGTCCCTCGCTGCCATTGCCGATGATGCCAAGCCCCAGGACCTGGTCACTCCAGGACATGTATTCCCGCTGCGGGCGCGAAAAGGCGGCGTGTTGGTTCGCGCGGGGCAGACGGAGGGCTCGGTCGACTTGGCCCGTCTCGCCGGTCTGAGGCCGGCCGGTGTTATTTGCGAAATCATGAAGGATGACGGCACCATGGCACGTCAGCCCGATCTCATGAAATTCGCTAAAAGGCACAAGTTGAAGGTCGTCACGATAGCTGATCTCATTCAGTACCGGCTCAATTACGATTCTCTTGTTTATCGTGCGGCGACCGCTTCTCTGCCGACGAGGATCGGTGGCGCGTTTCAAGCCATTGTTTACAATACACACGTGGACCAGAGCGAACATCTGGCGTTGATCAAAGGAGATATTGCGCCAAAAGAAGAGACACTTGTGCGTGTTCACACAAAGTATGTGCCGGGCGACGTGTTCGGGTTCCAATTTCTAAACACCGGTGCCGTGATTCAACGCTCGATGGAGCTGATCGCAAATGAGGGGAAAGGGGTAATCCTCTATCTCCAGCCGGAGCTCAGGGGGCTGCAGCCGGCCAGTGTGACGTATCCAAGGGTGGACGGCAGACAACAGACGGAAATGAACGCATCGTTTGTTTACCGGTCTGAATTCAAGGAATATGGCATCGGGGCCCAGATTCTGCGTGATCTGGGAGTCGGTAAAATGCGGCTCCTGACGAACAACCGCAAACACCTGGTGGGTCTGCGGGGTTATGGCTTGGAAGTGACCTCGCTGGTCCCGATACCGCGTAATCGTCCCCTGGGAGATATCAGCAAACCAAAACGGGCAAAAGTAAATACCGTATCGAAAATCTCAACATGAAGGAAAGTTTATAAAATTTTCCCTGCCGGTTAATTCATAGTTACGAGGACCCCATGCCGATTTTCGAGTACGTATGCCGTCGCTGCAATCATGTGTTCGAGCAGTTCGTTGTCTCGATGGGCGAACCAATTAGTTGTCCCAAGTGCAACGGTGATGCGGTGGAAAAGCTGATCTCAACTTTTAGCTCGCCAGGATCGCGGAGCGAAACGAGTTCCACAGGTTGCGGGTGCACGCCGCAAAGCTGCGCCTGCCGCTGACGGTTCTCGACCCGCTAATAACGCGGGGCAGGAGTCACATAGCGCTGCAGTTGAGGTCTGATTCTCTTCACCGCCTCGCCTAGATTTGGGAAAACTCTCTCTTCTACCAATTGTCCCTTGACCCAATAGTCCAGGGAAGGTGCGTCAGTGAAGTTGATATCGACATAACGTTCTCCCGCGGGATCGCCCGTTATAATCACTCTCACCGAATAGCCCGCATCGATTACGATTCCGCGGGAGCCCGGCGGAAGCGGTAGCGCGCTTTTAATTTTGGCCAACTTTTCGGGCGGATAGGTGCCGACTTCGAGCGAAAAATAACCCCACTGCTGAAGCGGAACTGAGAACTCGCGGAGTATCCTGGGGTTGATATCGACCAGATTTTTCATCGCCTGATCTTGATTGTAACCCTTGAGGAGTTCGTACGCCCACTTCTCGACGATTCCTTTCGCCTCAGTGATTGACTTCTCACGTTCCTTAAGGGGACCTCGGTCGATCCACCACTTGGTTTCTTCGAGCGGGGCCGTTTTCTCGTCAGCCATAGAGCCTAGCAAAAGATGATTGAGATTGTCCTTTCAGATTTGGCTTGCGAATCGAAAAATACAACTCGCACAAAGACGCAAAGCACGCCAAGTTTGAAGAAATAGAAGTGTTTTTCTTTGCGCTGTTGCGGCTGGCGCGCTAAATTTGTTGAACTCAAGTCTGTCAAGGTAAGGACCGAGAAAAATCCTCCTGTTTTATGGCTCAAACCTTGAAATCTTCCAGCGTGTTGGACGCGAAGAGCGATTTCAGTTCGGGCAATTTCTTAATCAGTCCCTGGTCGTAAGAGTATCCGATCAGAGTTTCTAAGACATGGCGATTGGCTTCCAACCCGTAAGGCCAGAATTCGTCTCCAAAAAGTTCCTTTTCTTCCTCCACGTCCGCAAATGACCAGGCGAGCATATATTTTAGGGCGGAATACTTATACAGCGACTCTTCGCAAATCCTCTTGGACTCGGCAAACGCCTTACACAAGCTTTGGGCCACCCAAGAAAACTTTTCGTACACGTCCTCGCGGAGGACGACGGTGTGCATGATTGGAAATATCTTGGTGCGCCGATAATAATCCTTTTCCACCTCACGGAAGTTTGGAAACAATCTTCTCACCCTGGGAGATCGTCGCACGAACGGAGAGGGAATGTGAGCGCAGATCAAAGCATCGAGTTCACCTTGTTCAAGCATGCTTGACAGCGTTCGCTCCGGCCCAATCCATTGAATGTCGACGTTTTTTCCCAAGTCTGGCTTGAGTTTTTCTTCGCGGCCCGCATCTTCGGCACCTCCGGTAAACCATTTTAGTTTTTCCGGCGACACCCCGTGATCATTCTGCAGAATACCCCTGATCCATACGGCCGCAGTGATCTGGTACTCGGGCACCCCCACACGGCGCCCGATTAAATCTTCCGGTTTTTCAATGCCCGAGTCGGTGTTTACAAAGATGAAAGAGTGCCGAAAGAATCTCGACGGAAATACGGGTATGGCGATCAACCGGGGATAGCCTCTCTCCCGCGCCATAAGATAGGAGCTCATGGAACACTCTGCGGCATCGAACTCCTGATAGCGAAGCATGCGCCAAAATGTCTCTTCCACATGGAGGGGTAAATAAGTCAAATCCACACCTTCGACCTCAACCTTCCCCTCCTGAAGAGCCCGCGTACGGTCATATTCCCAACAAGACAATGTCAGCCGAATTTTTCCCATTCTCTTCTCCTCCGTATGTGCGGCTAAAGATATGGGCTTCTAGGCAAGCCCCGCCAAAAACTTCGCGGCGCCGACCACGAATTGTTCTCCGTTACCCTCGAGCACCAAGGCGGGTTCACCGGAAGCAAGTGTCGTGTGGCGCTGGACCTTGTAAGCGCTTCCCTGGAATCTTATCTCCCGGCCTGGCGGGTAAGCTTTCAGCCGCTCGTGGTCCTGTTGTGGCTCAATCCGCTCCATGCCAACTTTCTAGATACCACATCCTCGAATAAAGCGTAAATCGGGCCGATGATCAGGAGTCGAGCGGAAAAATTGACATAGGGCTCAGCGGCGACTACATTGACCTGACTTGCGAGGTGAAACGGTGCGTATTGCAGTCATGGGCACAGGCGCTGTCGGAGGCTATTTTGGCGCAAAACTCGTTGCCGCTTCAAATGAGGTGATCTTTATCGCACGCGGCGATCACCTGAAGGGTATGCGCCGGGAGGGACTTATCATCAAAAGTTCCGCAGGCGACCTGAGGCTTCGCAACTGCCTATTTACGGATGATCCGGCACAAGCCGGCCCGGTGGATCTGATCTTGTTCTGCGTCAAATCCTATGATACCGACGAGTGCGCGAAGCGAATTGAGCCTCTCGTCGGAGGGAAGACGCTAATTTTGTCCTTGCAGAACGGGGTGGAGAACGGCGACAAAATCGCGCAGCGTTGGGGTGAGAAGCTAGTCCTGGCGGGTGTCGTCTACATCGGGGCGCAAGTGGTGAATCCCGGCGTCATCCAGCATTCCTCCGGTGGACGGATCGTCCTTGGCCCGCTTGCGGCTACCTCGATGGAGTCGGCACGACTTGTCGAAGAGACGTTTCGTTCGGCGCAAATTCCCTGCGAAATAACCGCGGAAATTCGCCGAGCGCAATGGAAAAAACTGCTGTGGAACGCTCCGTTCTGCGCCATCGCGTGCTTAACACGAGCGACAGTCAAAGAAGTCGTGGAGGCGGTATCGTTGCGCCAACTTGCCGTGGATTGTATGGCCGAAGTGAGAGAAGCGGCGGCAGCACGAGGAGTCGCGCTGGAACCGCAACTCGTCGCCGAGACTCTCGCTTTTTCTGAGACTCTCGGCCATTTCAAACCGTCGATGCTACAAGATTTGGAGGCGAACAAACCGCTTGAATATGACGCCTTCAACGGCGTCGTCGCGAGAACGCTCGCCGACATTGGCAAAACCGCACCCGTCAATCACGTCTTCTATAGGGCGCTCAAATTTCTCGACGAGCGGATTCGGGCAAGAAGGTCGGGTCGAGACTGAGAATGTTTATGCCACGAGATCACATCCGATCGGTCGCGACACTCTGCTACTTGTTGGTAACCCTCTTACTGGCGCATGTGACGCATGCCCAATCCAATGACACGGCGCTCGTGGCCAGGGGCCAGTATATCTTTGACCTCGCCGGAGGTTGTGCCTGCCATTCCGATCCTGAAGGGACTCTGAACGCAGGCGCTCGCCCGTTTCCTATTCCCCTTGGAACCGTTTACAGCACCAATATTACTCAGGACAAAGAAACGGGATTAGGTAGCTGGACCGATCGGCAAATTCACGATGCCATGGTGAAGGGTATTCGTCCAGATGGGAGGCGAATCCTCCCGGTCATGCCCTTTCCAGATTACTCAGGCATGGCTCAGGAGGACTTGAAGGCGCTGATTGCTTACCTGAGAACGATGGCTCCTGTAAGCGAGGAAACACCGCCGCTCAAAAGCTGGATCCCGTTCTTGCGCCGTGTCGTAATGCCGCTTTACGTCAGGATCTTTGCGCGATTCTCAACAGCGCCAGTTGCGGCGCCGAAGGCAGGCATCGAACGAGGGAAATATCTGGTCGATCACGTTTCGCTTTGCGGTGATTGTCATACACCGAAGAACTTGCTCGGCGCGCCGATCCGTTCTCTTTATATGGCAGGGGTGGACCAAAGAAGAGGACCTCTGGGCGAGGCCGTGCCAAATATTACACCGGATGAAGAGACCGGCATCGGCGAATGGTCGCGGGAAGAGATTGCCGAGGTGCTGATCAGCGGAATCAAGGCTGATCTCGACTATGTCGGAGGTCTGATGGCGGAAGTCGTCGAGCATGGCTACAAGAACATGACCAAAGAAGATGCCCTCGCTATTGCAGATTACTTGAAATCCATTCCCGCTATTCGGAACGAAGTTTATTAGGATATGCCCGACCGCACGGTCTACGGTCGGCCATCCACGGCCAGCGGGTCCATATTTCGATGTCGACGGGGCTTAATTAAGGCTCAACTCTCAGTCGGCAGCAGGTTGCGAGTGCCCGGCTCAGTTTCGCGGTACCTGCTTCACAACTTCCGCCAGTATCTGGTCCGGCGTGACGTTTTCGGCTTCCGCCTGAAAATTGAGGATGATGCGATGACGGAAAGCGGGGTAAAGCACGTTCTCGATATCCTGATAGCTGACATGAACCCTACCTTCCGCGAGCGCATTGCCTTTGGCGCCGAGAATGATTGCTTGAGCGCCGCGGGGACTGCAACCCAAACGCAAGTACTGCTTGACCACGGCAGGAGTGTTGCCGTTATCGGAAAGCGGGTGTGTTGCATGGACCAGGCGTACGACAAAATCTTCGATGGGCGGGGCGACTAGGACCGCACGAAGCATCTGCTTCATTTCACGAATAACTTCTCCGCCGTCGTCCGGGAGAACTCTCGCAGCTTTTCCGTCATCCGCGCCCGTCGTGCGTTTCAATATCTCTCTAAGCTCGGGCTGGGACGGCGGCGACACCAGCAACTTGAAAAAAAATCTATCAAGTTGTGCCTCTGGCAAAGGATAAGTGCCTTCCAGTTCGATCGGATTTTGCGTCGCTAACACCATGAATGGCGATTCCAACGTGTGGGACTCGCCGAACACAGTGACTTGTTTTTCTTCCATCGCCTCCAACACGGCCGATTGGGTTTTTGGAGTAGCGCGGTTGATCTCATCTGCGAGAACCACATGAGCAAAGATCGGTCCCTTTTTGAATTGAAAATCGCGCTGTCCGTTGCTCTCCGCGAGCACCTGAGTGCCGACGATGTCGGACGGCATAAGGTCGGGAGTGAACTGAATGCGCTTGAAGGACATCCCGACGGCCTGGCTGAAACACTTTACGAGCAGGGTCTTCCCCAAACCGGGCACGCCTTCGAGCAGCACATGGCCGCCGGCGAGAAATGCAATTAAGATTTTTCGTACCGTGTCTTGGTGGCCGACAATCACTTTTTGCACCTCTGCCTCTACGCGGCCAAAAGTTCGTTGAAATTTTTCAGGATCCATCAATAGCTTTCCTTTTCACCGAATGACGCCGCGGTATTCCAAAGGAATCCGCTGTTTTTCTGCGGGCGCATCGGGTACATGAGCCGGCAAGGGGACGTTACTGACCGGCACCTTTGTAGGCGCCCTGTTTTGAGATTTTCCCGGACTTCCACTCGGCGTGGCTTTTGAATCGGCTCCCAACTCCTCGGGAAGTTGAACGGTTACATAGCGCGCCGCTTTTAGTTCTTCTTTTCCTTCCTCGCCGGGACGGTAAAAGCGCTCTTCTGGCGGAGCGCCGCGCGGAATTTCCTCCGACGCCTTGGATCTGCCGATTTTTTCGCGGCCGCTGGAGGCGTTTTCCGCACCCTCTGTCTGCCTGTCCGAATCTGGGCTGCTCTGGTCCGGCTGAGTCGATTTTCCGTCACTTTCGTTCTGACGCTGCTCGGTGGATTCCGACTTGGCGGAGGCACCCGGCTGCAACTGATCACCGCCGACTTTCCCTCGAAGCGCGTCTTGCTGACTCGCGTCCGTCCCGGCGCTTGACTGTTCCCCCTTTGGCCCCTGTTGCGGCAGATTGCTTTGGATCTGGCCGGCTCCTTGCTCTGTGTTATTTTGACCGCCACGCGTCCCGCTTTGTTGCTGCTCCAGACCGCGCAACGTGCTTTCAGCTTTGGCCAACAAGTCGC
This sequence comes from uncultured Syntrophobacteraceae bacterium, assembly GCA_964410485.1. Taxonomy (GTDB): domain Bacteria; phylum Desulfobacterota; class Binatia; order UBA9968; family UBA9968; genus CAYPHJ01. Next base: position 12,928 of record CAYPHJ010000020.1, on the reverse strand, counting down.
GGTTGAGTTCCTGCTCTTCTTGTTGTTGCTGTTCATCCAGAGTTTTTTTGAGCTCCTGAATCAGCGCCTGCTTTTCCTGGCGCGAGATACGCGGATCTTGAAGTTGTGCCGCCAAGGTTTGCGCCTTTTGGGCAAACTCGGAAAGGGCCGGGCGCTGAAGCAGCTCTTCCGCCAACGCGAGCAATTCTTCAGGGCTTACAACCGGTGGAATCCGGGCCTGCAGAGATGGCAAGAAGAGGTGAAACAGAATAACTGCAAAGCACGAAGCGGCAAGCGATTTGTAAAATGACGGTTTTACCCGGTAAGGAAAATCACGGCGCGGCTCGACGTGCCCCAAGATTTGGCTCGTTTCATCCCGCAAACGGTACAAAAAAGGATGAGTGGCTGCCGATGGTTCGATCGTCGCAAGCGTGACAAAGCGATCTTGTGCCGCCGTGGCTTCGTCTACTAGACGAGCCGTGCCGGAGAGTGTAGGTCGTCGGCGCCAATAGCTCACGGCGACGGCTAACAAGCCCAGAAGGAGGGCGACGCAAGAAGCCGTCACAAACAGCATGAGCGGAATCCAGCCGGATCGATACAGGTGTATCGCTATATACAAAGACGCCAACAACACGGGTGAAAATATGAGCAGGGAATCTTTTAGCGCCTGGGTGCGTAGGCGAAGAAGCAGGCGATTGAGCCGCTTTTCCGGTGATGTTTCATTCACCGGACGAATCGAAGATCGCATTGGGGGTAACTATAACAGTTTGACAAGTGCCGATAAACTCGCCCTAACGGGCCGGCGCTTCGCTTTTTACGCGCACCGGAGCATGCTCGCGAGGCGACTGATATAATCTTACCGCGCGCACGTGCTCCTCCAAAGTATGCGAGAAGGCGTGTGAACCGTCATTCTTGGACACGAAATAGAGAAAAGACACATCTGCCGGCTCCAAAGCCGCTTTAATCGAGGCCAGGCCGGGATTACAAATCGGGCCGGGGGGCAACCCGCCGATCACATAGGTGTTATAAGGACTGGCAAGCCTCAGATGCTTACGTCTCAAATTACCATCGAACTCCTCTAGGCCATAGATGACAGTCGGATCGCTCTGCAATGGCATTTTGATTCTAAGGCGATTATGAAAAACAGCGGAAACCAGTGGGCGCTCGGCATCCAAGCCCGTCTCTTTCTCGATTATAGACGCCAGCGTCACGATTTGATGCAGGGCCAAATCCATTGCTCGGTGTTGTTGCTTGATTAACGGCTCGGCCGCTTTGCGAAACTGCTGCACCATGGTGACAATGATCTCTCTCTCGGGCGTATCCGGGATGAAATTGTAGGTGCTCGGAAACAAATAGCCCTCCACGCCTTTTTCCTCCAACTCCAACTGGGCCAGTACCTCTGGACTTCTCGCCTCCGCCAAAAACTTTTCCGGGTTCACGAGCTGTGCATTGGCGAGAAGTTCGGCGATTTCCTTAATCGTCAGTCCCTCGGGAACGGTCACGCGGTGAAAGACACCCTTACCCTCGACCATGAGACGCAGCACTTGTCGTTGCGACAACGGCAAGTCGAAGCGATAGAGTCCCCATTGTATTTTTTTGTCTGACCCTGTTACGCGAGCCCAGACCGAAAAGAGCGTCGCATTCCGAACGAGATTCTGCTCGCGCAACTTGCGCACGACCGCAGCAAACGATTCACCTTGCTCGACGCGGATTTCGACGGTCTCCGCTTTCCAAGATACCGGTAAAAAGAAGGCTGACAGCGCATAGAGAAGCGCGGCAGCAAGCAGAGCGAGAACCGTTTTGGGAAGGAATCTCACAAATTAAGTCGCAAGCGTAGTTTTTGGTGCAGGCGGCGAAGGCGCGGCGGAGCGAAGCAACAGCCTCAATTTTCCGTCACGTTCACTTTAATCCACCCCTCGACCTGCCTTAAGAAGCCGGCAAACGGATCTTCTCCCGGTTCTGGTGCAAAGTAGGCTTTGCGCGTATAGTCCAGAGCACCGGAATAGTACTCGAATTTTTTTGATAGTTCTTGAAAGAGGATAAAACCGGTGCGATAAAGCGAAAGATCGAGTTCGGAGACCGTCCAGTAGGAGCGACTGCCTTGCTCGAAGTAATATCGGAGAAACCCTCCGCGCTCGACATGATTGCGAAAGATTCCGCTCATAAACAGAGCGTAATCACCCACGTATTTGCGCACCATCCGCTCTTTCAAGAGATCCGTCTCGTCAGATTGCTCTGCGGTTTTCTGGGCAACCATTTCGACGACGCTGTCGATTTTTTTCCCCGCTCGGGACCGCATTTGGTACAGTTGGTCCGTGCGAGCAAAATCAGTTAACAGATCAGCTACATAGCGGGCAACGGTCGCATCATTGATGCCGAGCTGCCAAAAGCTCTGTCGAACCACGTTGAGAAAGAAGCCATGCAGTTTGTTGTCTGGTGTTCTCTTTTCCATAAACGGAATAATACCAAACTTGTGATTCCTTGAAAATATTCTGTTTTGCCTGGGGTGGGCTTTTCCACGGCTTAAGAGTCTAGCCATTTTTTGGCCATGGCGCTATAATACGGCTATTTTTTGGCAGTTTCGGACATACCGGAGGAAGATATGGCCAGGAATCTGAAGGAGGATTTTTTCCGGCTCGACGGCGCATGGGCTTCATTTGAATTGATGGAAATACGCAAGAGAGAGGACTATTTGAAGCCATTCCGGGTCCTTCGGTGTAAGATCGACGACCAAGTCGATTTTACCGCGCCCGAGTCGGCGACGAGTCCAACTGAAGCTACAGTCTTGATGGAAATCTTCGGTGTCGAGGAACTCGTGGCATCCAACGGACTTGGTCCGGTCCATGCCGTGGATAACGCCATGCGAAAGGTGCTTGAAAGACACTATCCCCAGCTTGCAGACGTAAAGTTGGAGGAGTTCGATGTACGTTTATTGCATCATGGCGTTGCCCGGGACGAAGAGGAGAAAGGCGCGGCTGCTCTGGTGCGGGTATTGGCAATCTTCTCGGATGGACGGGACAGGTGGGGCACGGTCGGGGTTGCAGCCGACATTCTTCGCGCCAGCGTGGAATGTATCATTGACGGTCTGGAATGGAAGCTTCGGGGCGAGTACAAGCACTAGCCCAATAGTCAAGCGAGTGGATGTGCGGCTTTGACGCAGGCCGGCTGGTAGGCATTTCTTAAATACTGGAATATCATTCGTTGTGTGTTGAAGAATGACCCGTTAAAGGCGATTGCCGAGCGCATGACTTCGGCAAACTTATCGGGTTGTCCATAGAACAGCGGCAAAACCGTATGTTCGAGCGTGTCGTACAGCGACAACGCCTCCGCGTTTGGATCGCTTGCCGAAGCGTCGGCGCTTCCTATGGACCAGCCGGTTATCCCTTCTATAAATCCCTCAATCCACCATCCGTCGAGTATGCTCAAACTGGGCACGCCATTTAATGCTGCTTTCATCCCGCTGGTCCCTGAGGCTTCCAACGGCCGGATCGGAGTGTTTAACCATACATCCGCCCCTGCGCATAAAAGCTTGCCCAAAGCCATGTCGTAGTTCTGCAAATAAACAACGCGGATCTCGGTAGAAAGGGCCGCCGCCGATTGGAATACGCGCCGAATCATGGCTTTTCCCCCTTCATCCCGCGGGTGCGCCTTGCCAGCGTAAACGACCTGAAGTGGGCCGATGCCGTTGGCAATATTTTTCAGCCGCTCCAGGTCATAAAACAACAGATCGGCGCGCTTGTAGGCGGTCGCCCGGCGCGCGAATCCGAGCGTGAGCGCTGACTCGTCCAATTGGGCGCCCGTAAGCCAACGAACCTGTCGTAACAGTTCCTTTTTGGCTTCGGCGTGTGCTTTACGGATTTCCTGGAGCGGGATTCCTACGACGTGTCGGAGATAGGAGTTGTCGCGTCGCCAGTCGGGAATGAAACGGTCGTACAACTCGCAAAACGAAGCCGACGTCCAGCTGGCGGCATGCACGCCGTTTGTGATCGCCGCCACGCGATAACCCGGGAACATCTCCCGGGAGATCTCGCCATGGCGCATCGACACGCCATTAACGAAACCCGAAAAGCGCAGCGCCAGTTCGGTCATGTTCAAGTCACCGTTCAAGACCCGCATTTGGCCCAACAATTCAGCCCGAGCGTCGCCCACTACATGGCGTACAAGATCACGATGGAAACGATCATGCCCGGCCGGTACGGGAGTGTGGGTTGTAAAGACGCACTGCTGACGGACGGCGTCCAATTGTGTCTCTGAGAAACCGTTGCCTCCGTGCTCGGCCATGCTTTCTTCCAGTAGTGCGACCGGAATAAAGGCAGAATGGCCCTCGTTCATGTGGAAAACACATATCTTCGACTGCATGAGCGCGCGGATCATAGCAAATCCGCCAAACCCGAGCACCACTTCCTGGCACAGCCGGTACCGTTCGTCGCCACCGTAAAGGTTGTCGGTAAGGATGCGGTCCTGCGGATCGTTTTCTTCCAAATCCGTGTCAAGAAAGTAAACGGGCACAGCGTGGCCGATCACCCCGGTGTAAAGGTATTCCCAAGCCCGAACCGTGACCTTTCTTCCCTCGATCGAGACCACCACACGTGGCGATAAAGGCTTCAGGAGTTGCTCCGGAGACCATGGCGTGGGGACTTCAGATTGATTGCCATGGGAATCGAGGCGTTGATCACAATATCCCTTGCGATAAAGTAGCGTAACCGCCACAAACGGAAGCCCGAAATCCGCCGCGGACCGAACCATGTCGCCGGCCAAAACACCGAGACCGCCGCTGTATGTCGGTACACCGGGGTCAATGGCAATGTCCATTGTGAAGTAGGCAATGGTTGTGGGAAGGGGTAACAGTGAATTCATAGTGTCTGGAATAAATTTTAGAATCGTGATTTAGCCGCGTTGCGCATCAATGACAGGGGAACGGATTAAGAACTAACTTACCGATATCCCTTTGGTTTGAAACGTGACCAACACCCTTTTAAGGGCCTGCACTGGCAGATTCATCGAGCAAGAATAATACCACCGACGCGCCAACGCTTGCAACGGGACGCGCAGACGAACAATCTAATCTAAAACCTGTTTATTTAATGGGTATCGGGAACACAGCTCGTTCCATGTGCCGATATCTGCCAGGGTTCGTAGCACGATGAGGGTCGGGGGCATCATGGGCAATCTGCCCGATTCGGCCATCTTTAAGGCAGTTCTGGGCATTACCCACAGACTCTCCGCCACTTCTTCGGACGACTGCAATGGGGTTTGACCCGCAGGAAGGGCGGCGAGAAAAAACCGAGTATCAAAGCGAATTTTGTGCTTTTCCGGTGTTATTCGGTGGAATAAATAGGTCAATCGACTCAGATCGCAATACAAGCCCTCCGCTTCCAGCAAGTCAGACAAAGTAATCCGGCCTGCCGCTACTAACGGGCGCAGTTGCGCCAGTCGTTGTCTCGAGAGCGCCGATAGTTGAACGCTGGGCCCTCGGCCGGCAGCGGCCACGAAGAAGTGAATTCCTGATTCTTCGAAAAGCTCACGAACGGCCGCAACCCAGTACGCCAAACTGACTTCGGGAGCCATAGGCCCTAACAATGTATTTTGGGCATCGTGCAGGGACAAACCCAAGCAGCGGCTTATCATCTTCTCGGACCAGTC
>CAYPHJ010000020.1:0-7206 GCA_964410485.1 uncultured Syntrophobacteraceae bacterium | reverse complement strand
GGGCATCGTGCAGGGACAAACCCAAGCAGCGGCTTATCATCTTCTCGGACCAGTCAGTATGCTCAACTCTGCCTCCTGGAAATACCACATAGCCTCCCAAGACTTGCATAGCTCGAGGCCTTCGTGTCAGGAGCACTTCGAAGGCATTGCCGCTGTCCGGACGGACAATGATGATGGTGGACGCTTGGGTTGGAATAGCCAATTCAGCGACAGTCGTAGCCATAAGAATTACCCGTCCCTTAAGCCGAACCTTCAGGCATGCGCTTCCGCCCAGCTCGTCCCGCTGTGAACCTCCACGGCCAGACCGCAGCGGAGGTTTGCCGCCTGAGTCATTTCGCGCTCGATCAACTCGCGCGCCTGCTCCAGTGTGCTTCTGGGCACCTCGAACACGAGTTCATCGTGCACGGTCAAAAGCATTTTGGCCACTGGCTCCCGGCGCAAGGCGGAGTCCACACCGATCATTGCTTTTTTGATAATATCGGCAGCGCTTCCCTGAATCGGCGTATTGAGAGCCATACGCTCCCCCAGAGCGCGCAGGCGATAGTTTGATGAGCGCAGCTCCGGCAAATAGCGGCGCCGCCCGAACATGGTAGTCGTGAAGCCGTCGATTTTCGCTTTTTCAACTTGGGCGGTGAGGAACTCCTTCATTCTGGGGAACTGGGCGTAATAAGCTTCGATAAACCTCTCCGCCTCATCGATTTCGATCCCAAGCCGTTGCGAAACCCCGTACGCGGACATGCCATAAGCAATCCCGTAAGAAAACCGCTTCACCTGGCTACGCATCTGCGGTGTCACATCCTTCAGGGCAACGCCGTAAACCTTGCCGGCGATGGTTGCGTGAAAATCGTGTCCTTGTGTAAAGGCGTGGCAAAATAGCTCATCCTCCGATAAATGGGCCAGTACGCGGAGCTCGATCTGCGAGTAATCGGCGGATAGCAGGACATGATCAGGGGGCGCGATGAAGGCGCGCCGGATCTGGCGGCCCAGGTCGCCACGAATCGGGATGTTTTGCAGGTTTGGCGCGTTGGATGCCAATCGTCCGGTGGCTGCCTTGGTCTGGTCATAAGTGGTATGAATACGGTTCGTTGCGGGATCAATGAGGGCTAGCAACATCTCGGTGAATCCGTTCTTTAGTTTCGACACCTCCCGGTATTCGAGTAGCGCATCGATAATCGGGTGAGCTCCAGCAAGCTTTTCCAGTTCCGCGGCGTCTGTCGAGTAGCCCGTCTTGATTCTTTTTGTCTTGGGCAGCCTTAGTTTTTCAAAGAGAACTCGCTGCAGTTGCGGTTGCGAGTTCACATTGAACTCCTCACCCGCCAATTGCTGAAGCGTTTGTTCCAGCTGTGTGACTCGTTTGCCAAACTCAATATCGAGGCTGTCGAGATAGCCGCGGTCGATGAGAATGCCGTTATTCTCCATACGCGCCAGGACGTCTACGAGAGGAAACTCCAACGCTGCTGCAAGTTCCCAAATCCCGTGGTTGCGCAGGTGCTCCTCGAGAACTGCGGCAAGTGATCGGACCGCCACTGCTTGCCGACACACCTGGCCTTTACCAGGCGCTTCAAAAGAAAGCGTCGGTTCAGAATCGCGGCTCGAATCGGGCTCTTCTGCATCGAGCGACACGCGCAGATAACGACTTACCGTGTCTCTTATGCCGTAGCCGGGCGCGGATCCCGGATCGAGAAGATAGGCCGCAATTTTCGTGTCGCAGTAGAGACCCTGTATTTCAACGTCTGCGCTGAGAGCCGAACGGTAGAGTGGCTTGGCGTCATGAGCGATCTTGAGTCGGCTGCCGTCTTGGAGATAGTCGGCAAGCCGACTGACGGCTGCTGAAAATGGCACAATGCGCGCCTCGGCCGGCCTATCACATAAGGCAAGCCAGTCATCATTCCACGCCAGCGCGACGGGGTCGCTGGCGGACAGGTCTGCCGACGAGATCAAATCTGTAACGCAGTGAAGCGCCAGCGCGGGCGAAACCGCCGGAGCATGGAGCGACAGCTCCTTAAGACGCTCATGCAGCGTGCGAAACTCGAGAGCCGTAAAAAGCTTGCGCACCTCATCGGCGTCCCAAGACCCAAGGCAAAGGCCGGCTAAGTCAAACTCCACGGGCACGTTATCGAGCAAGTGCCCCAGTTCTTTGTTGCGCCGCACCTCATCGGCACGCGCTTTGATAGCATCGCGCAGTTTAGGCGAGAGCTCGTCGGCGTGGGCGATGATCTCCTCAATGTCGCCATATTTTCTCACTAACTCGGCGGCGGTCTTGTCGCCGACTCCGGGCACACCGGGGATGTTATCAGACGCCTCCCCCTTGAGGGAGACAAAATCGGTCCACTTTTCTGGCGCTACGCCGTACCGCTCCAGAACGGTGGCGCTGTCGTAGCGAATGACATCGGAAATTCCCCGCCTGGTCATAAGGACTGAAACGCCATCGCGTACGAGCTGTAGGATATCCCGGTCGCCGGTGACGATGACCACGTCGCATCGTTCCGTGCGACAGTGTTTTGCCAGCGTTGCAAGCAGATCGTCGGCCTCGTAGCCCTCCAGCTCCAGCATGGGAATGCGGAGCGCCGCCAGGACTTCACGGATCAACGGAAGCTGCTGGCGGAAGCTGTCGGGCGTTTCCGCTCTTCCAGCTTTGTACTCAGGGTATCGATCCAACCGGAATTGCGGCAGTCCTTTGTCAAAGCAAACAAATACCGCGTCTGGTCGTTCATCCCCCAGCAGTTTGATGAGCATGGCAGTAAACCCATACACGGCGTTGGTGACCTGCCCGGAAGAGGTGACGAGCGTTTCCGGCAAGGCGAAAAAAGCACGGAATGCAAGCGAGTGCCCATCGAGCAATAAGACTTTACGCGCGTCGCTCTTGTTCCGTTGCTTCTTGCTATCTGCTGCGTTTTTTCTTCTTGCGTTCACAGTTGCAGTCTACCCATAGAGAACACCGGCGGCAAACAGTGTCTCCGTCACTTATCGTCTTTTGGCTTGACGTAACGAACGGATCCACCGCCCTTCTGGGACTGCAGATAACCCGCCACATCGCTCAACGGATTGGTGTAATAGCGCAGGCGGTGGGCGATAAGATCGTCTGCTTGAAGTGCCATGTGGAAGGGGAGGTCTTTTTCCATGTAGGCAGCGATTTTGGCGCTTTCCAGAGCCGCACCGTTTCGACTGGCGATTTCTTTCGCCAGCGTTTCGACGAACGCAGCCAGCTCCGTTTCGGCCACCACTTCGGAAATGAGGCCAACTCTCTCTGCCTCGGTACCCGTCAGGTTACGACCGGTCAGCGAGATATAGAACGCCTTCTTGAGCGGAATGCCGGCATGGAATAGCGACGGCGTTGCCGTCGCGCCATAGCTTCCGCGGATGATTTCCGGCATGCCAAACTTAGCTGTGTCCGCGGCAATTACCAGATCGTGACCGTTGATCAACGCCAGCCCGCCTCCAACACACCAGCCTTTCACCGCGGCCACAGTGACCTGCGGCAAGCCCCGCATCAGGGCAACGATTTCTGCAACGCCGCCCTCGGCGCGACGGCGCCGCCGATTGGACTGATCGCGCATGTCGTAAAGGTCCCTGCCCGATGAGTATGAATCGCCCGCGCCCGTGGTTACGATGCAGCGGATATGATCGTTATCGCGAATGGAGCGAAGTGTGTCGGCCAGCTCCTTGAGTAAGGCGATACTCAGCGCGTTTTTTTTCTCGGGTCGATTGAGTGTCAACCAGGCGATACCTTCTTTTTCGCTAATACTCTGAATGATCAGCCTGTTTTCCGCCATAGCATTCTCCGCGCTCGAAATAGCATCGGTTTTCATCCCCAGCTGTCGGGTTTGGGTTGGGCGGGGAGAGTTCGAGACTCTAAAGCCGAGAGTTCCAAATTAGTGCTGGGCGCGCCTTCGCGGCGGCCGCTTGCTCTCGGTGCCCGAATCAGTCATCCGATGAGGGCGTTACGCGCGCGGGTACAGCGCGTCCATCATGAGCCGCTTGTGGTGCGGCGGAGCGCCCAAGTATTGGTACAAAGTATGGGCGAGCACACTGTGGGCCATCATCGGATGGCTATAGTCGGTGCCAGGCCCCGCCCAGACCATGTGCGCATAGTTCGTTACCTGATAATACCCCTCGCTCGCCACGGCCTTGGCTTCATGGGCGGCGGCACGCGCCGGCATCCCGCTGTCGATTCTCCATAGCGTTTCGTATGTCGCCCAGCGCGCGGTGTCGAGGTGAATTGACATGTCAACGCAGTGATCCTGCACTCGCTGAAAACGCCCGATCGGTTGCCCGAAAACGACGCGCGTTCGGGTATACTCGCAGGTGATATCGAACACTTCCTGCGATGCTCCAACTTGATAGGCGCAGAGAATCGGCAATGCTTTTTCCAATGCGGCTTCCACAACCCCCCAACTGGCACCGCCCGCGCCCAGCAGAGCTGATGCAGAAACCGCCACCTGGTCGAAACGAACCTCGGCCACAGACACGAGGAATCCGATATGCGGGGTGACTGTAACTCCGGGAGTTTTGCTGTCGACGAGGAGAAAGACCACTGCGCCATCTTCGGTTCGCGCGGCACAGAGGAAGGTCTTGGCCGCTTGCGCGTCGAAGACAAAGCGCTTCGTACCATTGATCAGGTACCCGTCGGCTGTTTTCAGGAGTCGTGCCCGAACGGCATCCGATCCCCAGTGGGCGGCCTGATCCGCGATAGCGGGAATGACGATTGACTCGCCACTACAGAGGGGCGGCAGTAATCTTTGTTTTTGTTCTTCCGTGCCGGCTTCGAAGATGATCTGCGCCGATAAAATACCGGAGGTGAAAAGCGGTCCGGGAACAGGGCCACGACCCAATTCTTCAAATACCACGCCGCAATCGGTAGCCGATACTGCCGCGCCACCGTATTGCTCTGGTATCAGCATGCCGAGCCAACCCAATTCGGCGGCCTTGCGCAACAGCTGGGGCTGAAAGGTTTCTTTGTTCTTATACCACTGGGTCATCCGATGGGCCGGCGCTTCGGCTTTAACGAAGTCGGACGCCACCTTTTTGAACATCTCTTGGGTTTCTGTAAGCGACAGATCCATCTCAAATCTCCTATTGCCATCAGCTTACGGCTTGAACGTTTGGAACGACTGGAACGGGAACGAGTGGGCCACTCTTCGGTTCAGTGATTTCAGATTCATAACGTGGCACTCCGTCTAGTCCGTCTCCGGTGCCACCTCCTTTGTCGGACGCCCAAGCCCCAAACGACGGGCAAAGATGAGTCTGTCAGTATCCAGCGTTCCGCCGCCATGCAACTGTCCCGGCCCGGTGCGAACGGCATATTCGAAGTCAACAACCTCATGGACAGAGAGATCCTGGACCAAAGCTTCGGCGCCCATGATCTGCTGCAGCCGCTCGCCATTGCGCAGCCGCATCATGCGTTGGTAGTAGCGCTGCTGTGGGCCGCCATAGGGGTGCGGTTTTTTCGCAAAGCGGTGCCAGTAGATGCGCTGGTTGAAGCGCCGCAAGGTGTTGAGCTCGATCATCATCTCGGCAATCGTATCGCGCACCCGCAAATCCTCGATCAAAGGCTTGCCATCGACCAGCGTATCCTCGCAGTACTGGATGACGCGTTCGATCAGCGGATCGACCGCAATCCTGCCATCACCGCCGTGCTCCAGTTCCATATGCGTATTGGCGACCTTCCAGCCGTTGTTCTCGCCGCCGATGAGATATTTTGCGGGGACGCGGACATTGTCGAAAAATACAGCGTTCTTGATCCCCATCATGAGATGCATGTGTTGGATGGTGATACCGGCTAACTTTGCCGGGATGTGCAGCCAGGCGAGATTCTCGTGGCGCTTGCCTTGCGGATTCGTGCATACGAGGGTCCACAGGTAATCGGGCGGCAAGTGGTGCCCGACCATGACTTTTTGTCCATTCACCACATAATCGTCGCCGTCGCGGATCGCTTTTGTCTGACAGTTGGCGATGTCGCTCCCTCCTTGGGGCTCCGTCAACACCTGCCAAACAGAGATTTCGCCGCGCGTCATCGGCGGCAGAAACTCTCGCCGCTGCTCATCGGTTCCCCACCGGATCAGAACGGGGGCGACGATGCGCGCGAGCGTGTAGAATACATGGGACAAATTCAGGCCGTATTTGAAAAGTTCCGTTTCCAATACGATCTGGTGCTCGACCGCGAGCCCCGCGCCGCCGTATTCCCTGGGGAATGTCGGAAACAACCAGCCTCTTTGCCCGAGTTTATTGGCTAGTGTGCGGCGAAACCCGTACTCCTCCTCGTTCTCCCTGGTGGACCAGGTAGCCGACCATCTGAGATGCTCGGAGCCGCGCATGTTTTCCTCGAGCCAGGCACGCACCTCTTTTCTAAAATCCACGACCTGTGGCGGATCGGCGGAGACGTTAAAATCCATCGTTCGCTCCTTTTTTTTCTATGAACCAAGCAGAATCTCACGTCCCTTTTTTTCGCGCAGATTGAGGGTAACGCTCTTCTTATTGCGATTGAGCACACGGAAACTCGGACCATAGCCTGCGTATTTGGGATTGCGCCCGCGATAGGTATCGCCGCTGCCGGGCAACTCGACTTTGATGACTGCGGAGCCCAAATTGCCAAGCAGACCGCCGGCGTAGGGACTGGCCACAGGCCGCGCACGTCGATGCAATCAGTTCCTTCGAGAGCTCCAGCGATCATTGAATCTCAATCTCGCTCACTCAAAACTCCACTTACTCCAATCCCATCAGGATGTCTATGTGTTAGCTTATCACCACCAGCGCGTCCCGAGCGCCGTCAGAGCGTTCGCATGCTCGGGCGCAAGCCGCACACATTTTTCCAGGGTATCAATTGACTTGTCGATGTTGCCGAGTTCGCTGTAACACATCCCCAGGTTATAAAGGACGTTGACGTTTTCAGGGTCATTGGCCACGAGGTTTTCCAGAATCTCCATGCCCTCGCGGAGCCTGCCGGCTTTCAAAATCTTTATCGCGTCATCCAGACTTGCCATTTTCCATACCGGGGTCGTTGTCCCATTGGGTTTTGTGGATGGCCCTTGGCGCGTCGCCGTGTAAGAAAAGCGGCTACCATCTTTTAGTTCGACGCCTCGCCGGGAATGGCGTTAGTATTGGAGTGGGCCGGGGATCACCGCGCGACGAACTGATGGAGAATTGGAACCTATGCCATAGGCAACAGTCGAACCGCGCGGGTAATCCAGCGGGGTTCCCTCCGGTCAG
>CAYPHJ010000019.1:45417-55080 GCA_964410485.1 uncultured Syntrophobacteraceae bacterium | reverse complement strand
TGATTCGTAATCAGTAGGTCGCCGGTTCGACTCCGGCGGGTGGCTCCATATTTTTGCACACGATGTTAACTCGTACGAGGGTTGTGTCGGATTATGCGTCCAGAGTCACGCGCGCTCTATCACGCTTCCAGAGCTCTGAAAAAATCCAATCGGACTGCGTCAGTAAATCCGGGTGTCTCTTAACCAGCGACTTGAGCATGTTCAGCGCGTTAGAGTCCGTGGGGTTCAGTTTCGTGGCATCCACCCAAGCCCAGGCAGCAGCGAGAAGCTTACCTTGTCCGTAAAGAGCAATTCCAAGATTTTTAAAGGCATTGTACCGTTCCGAATCGATCTGAATTGCCCGACGGCAAGAGTCCGCCGCTTCGGCATAATGGCTTAGCGCGTTCAAACAGAACCCGAGATTATTGTTCAAAAAGTAAGACGTTTCTGGGTTCGTGGGCGATAAGTCACGCCCCTTTTGATAGTGTACGACAGCTAGATCCCAGTTTTTCTCCGCTTCTGCGATCTGTCCAAGCGCGAGGTAGTAAATGGCGCTGCGCTCCGTGCTCGTCGACTCCTCAATCATGAGCTTTAACAAGGTAACAGAGAGATCATTACGTCTTACGTGATACCGATAAAAGAACATAAGGTGCCAAAGTGCCTCAGCACGTTGTTCTTCGCCGGTAGAGTGCGCAACTTTCTCAAGGAGCGCGTCCTCGGCGTCGTTGTCCGTCACCGGTAATCCGCCGGGTAATCCTCTCATCTGTGGCTCAGTCATGCCACAGCGCTGAGCAACGCATGTGCCATGGTAAGACAGCAAAGTCGCAAGAATAATCGTCCTCAGGGAGAATGAGAATAACGCCGCGAACCGCTAAAAATGACAATTTTCGGCAACGTGTTCGGCCATCGAATTGCCGCTGGCCAGGCATTTTTATGTGAATTCTACGGGCATGTTAATTGCTTCGACGACTAGCCAATATTCGCTTGACTGGGCTGTTTAAAGTCAGCCTGCCATCGGTTCACATCTCGCAGAGGGTCCAGTGGAGAATTTTGATCGCGAAAACCACCACCTTTATAGCGCCCAACACTACTTCCTGGGAAAAGGAAAAGATCTTTTAATTGGCTGGCTGGTAGGACGAGCCGGAGCAGATCTGGCTCTTGCCCAGGCTTTAGCGGCAAGCTGCACTGAAGGTGGCCAAGCTTCACGCGATGACCCGACCGATAAACGGGCAGCCCCGCAGGGGTCCATCGAGTCTTTCAACCACGTTGACAAGAGCTTGGAAGGCAAGGTTCCCGATATACAGGATCAATTGATAAAAGAACGAGAATGCTTAGACCGCAGTCATGCGGAGATCAAGGAAATGTTTCGCGCCGAGCTTTCGCTGCTGCAAGGCGAGCTGGTAGAAACCCAAGATCGTTTAAATGCTACCCTTGCTGGCCTGCAAGCTAAGATAGAAGAAAAGTTTCAATTGGTCGAAAACAAGGACAGCGACCTAATACACGTTAAGTTAGAGGTCGCCGCGATTGCGGAGCTAACCACACAGCTGGAAGGTACAATACAAGACGTCCAAGCTTCAGCGACTGCTCATGGCAAGGACATCCAACAAATCGTGGACAGCATGAAATCAGAAGTGACCGAGTTAAAGACCCGACTCACTGAACAGCAACCGATCTTTCAGACAGTGGACCTCCATGATCTTGAAGAGAGACTACAGGCGGAAATTAATGAAACACGCCAGAAACTAACAACGCTCGAACCGAGAGATGCGCAGCTCGAGGAAATCGTTCGCGCGGAACTGGCTGCAACGGAAGCACGCGACAAAGGTACTAGCGATCTACTCCGCGAAGAGTTGGAACGCCTCAATACAAATCTCGAAACGCTGGACCAGCGGATCACCGAGGCGGTTCACACGCTCAACAACCACGATGCAGACATCAAGACACTCAAAGCCCAGGGCCAAACTGGAAGCCAACTTACGAGCCAAACGGGGTCCGGGCTGTGTTTTAACACGAGCTCAGAAGCTCCGATTGCCCGTGGGATGTCCGATTCTGACGGCTACCGAAGAGAGCAGGTTCAGGAACTGGTGCGCCGCATATCCGCTGAAATGGAAAGTGTGCGTGCCGAACTCAAGGAGAACAATGGCCGGTGGAAAATTTGCAAAGAAGCCTTTTAAAGTGAACGCGTCTCGAGCCATCGAGGATCTACATCCGTGCAATTAGATTATGCCGGTCGGCAGCACCCACAGCCCGATCGGCTATCTCGATAATCGCGCCAAGAAGAGGCTTTGGATCACAATTATGAGCACAAACCGAATATCAACCGGAATCGAGGAACTCGACATCTTGATGAAAGGCGGTTTTAGATCCGGTGGAACCTACCTGGTTTTGGGACAGCCAGGTACCGGGAAAACCATCTTTGGTCTCCAGTTCTTGTATCGTGGATTACTGGATGATCAAAAAGTGATCTACGTCGCGATCAACGAAAATCCCGCTGCTCTCATCGAGCAAGCAACTTCAGTAGGCTGGAACCTGCTGCCATATATCGAAAACAACCAATGTTTGCTTCTGCGGCCTTCGGCGTACCTCAACCGCGAAAAGCTAAGAGAATCTGACATCCAGCAGATTATCGAGGATCTTAATGGCCGCATACAGCAAACAGGTGCCACACGGGTCGTGATCGATCCACTGCGACCGTTGCTCTTTACAAGCAATTCTCACTCTCTTGTGGACGATCACGCACGCATCTTTTTCAACCTGATGCAGAGCAACGCCAAAACCACGACGCTTCTCATCGCTCATCCTGCCGCCCGCAATGCGCGCGCCATCGAGGAGTATCTAGTCGCCGGGACAATCGTCCTGGAGATGGAGCTGGTAAGAAGTCGATTTGTTCGTACCCTGACGGTGGAGAAGATGCGTTGCACTGAGATCGATCCCGCGCAATATCCCTTTACGATCGTTAACCGAAAAGGGATTGTCCTTCGCTCGCCGGACGGAAACTGGCCGCCGCACAATTGGGAGTCGCTACCACAAACGGGAATGCCCGACACCATGATCTAGCGCCTAGGCTGCTGAAAAACTCTCCGTTCACCCTTCGAGAACCTCAGGGCGAACGGAGAGGAACTTGAAATGAGTAGGGATTTTCCGTTCATGCTGAGACTGTCGAAGCATTCCGAATCTTTTTTCAGCAGCCTGCTAGGGGACAAGGTACGTTCGAGCGTGATTGGTTTGACACGGCCCGCCCGACCCTGTTAACAAGGCGAAGGTCTAGAATAACACCTCAAAACGTCTACAGGGGGTGCCCAAATGCTTGCTGCTAGTGAACTCGGTGGTGTCCTGGGCATGATGCCCGCGTTCGCCACTCCCGACGCCGTTGACATCCGTGCAACCCAAACGATTGCAGTCGATAATCTCAAAGAAGCTGTCGATAAGATCATCAAAGATGGCATTAACAACATCGCCACCACCGGAACCTACGGCGAGTGTTACAACCTCTTGTTCGATGAGTTCAAAACACTGGCGGCGGCAACCATTGAAGCGGCACAAAAAAGAGTGCCGGTTTTCATTGGGTGCACAAGTCCAAATCCACGCGAAGTCGTGCAGAAGATGAACTTTGTCAATGAGATCGGAGCGGATGGCGTTCTCCTCGGCGTACCCTATTACGAGCAGCTCCCGGTGGCGGATGCGGTCAAGTTTTTTGCCGATATTGCCGAGTTGTTCCCGAAGCTCAGCATTGTGATTTATCACAATCCAGAAAATCACAAATTTACGATTCCCGTAGCCGCCTTCAAAGAATTGATAAAAAGTCCCAACATCATCGGCATGAAGGACAGCCACAGAACCACGCAGGCCTTCATGAACCTGCAAAAAATCGTCAAGGGAAAAATCAGTGTCTTTGTCAATCAGGCCCAGTTGTATCCGTATTATAAGCTCGGCGCTGCGGGTTGCTGGTCAACTGAAGTCTGGATGGGACCATGGCCCGTTTTATACTTACTCGACGCAGTCAGACGCGGCGACGACGAAAAAGCCGTAGAAGTGATTGGCGACCTTATCGGCGATGGCAGTAGCGGGCGGCCGGTGCCCGGCGCTGGCAACAAACGACCGGCGGAGTTTGCGGATTATTGCAAAGTCGGGCCTACCCGGATACCTTTTCTACACTTTCCAGAGGCTGAGTTAACAAAGGCCAAACGGCGAGCGGAGCACTGGATGAAGCTTAATGCCAAATACCGGCCGCTCGTCGAAGGGCAAAGATCCCGCTCAGCAGCTTAATCCAGCCACGCGGACTCAAAAATTATTCCCCGCAGAGGGCCAAGTAAGCAAATTGACGGGTTACAGCCCGTCAATTTGCTTGCCAAACGGCGCGAAGCGCTTTATCATACGATCCCAAATCGGTACGCCGGAGAAAGATTTGGGATTGTATTCAGACCCGTGGTTGCGCGAGGCGCGTGACAAGATCAGGCCTCTACCCGAGAACGGACTTGGGATACCTCACCAGAACCCACCGGAAATCGATCGTCTGGCCGAGGCTATCGAAAAAGCCGTTAAGGCCGCTTTAATTGAAAGCCACGGAAGCATTCCACAGAAATACGATAATCAAAAACTGGTATTGCTGTGCCAGAGTACCGGCGTCTGG
The DNA here is from genome assembly GCA_964410485.1 of uncultured Syntrophobacteraceae bacterium. Lineage (GTDB taxonomy): Bacteria > Desulfobacterota > Binatia > UBA9968 > UBA9968 > CAYPHJ01. Next base: position 50,471 of record CAYPHJ010000019.1, on the reverse strand, counting down.
GAAGTGCTTCCGCCGGCGCTAAAAAGCCTGGTGCAAGAAGTCGAGTCCTATCGCCTCATCGACAACCCGGGCACTGAGTTGCCAGCACCTGAACGATTACAAAAGTATCTTTCGGCTGCGCGCCGCCTAATCGACTATATAGAGTATCATGTGATCGGAAACGACTCGGTATTAAGACGACTCAGTGTGGATTAGAAGTCGAGCCAACCCAGATTCCCCTAGTCTTGTAACATTACCGGTCGTTACTCTGCTCGCGGACATCAGAAGATTTTATCCAACCGATCACACCCTGCTGAGTCTTGACCATGTACCACTCGCTTCCGCCCCGCGTCTGCATCATCGGCACGAGAGTGTCACCGGCATTAAGTTTTTCGAGCTCTTCACTTTCATCGTCTTGTCGTGGGTACAGAAACGCTTGCTTCGAGGCCACCACCAAAAGCGCCGCCATAGGCTTCCCGCCTGCGTCCCTCATGCCGTGCTGAGAGTGTTTAGGGCTCACGCCCGTCATGCCTCTCGCGCGGGGGCTTCCATCCCGAGGCACCGCACCGGTGGCCCTGCCGTAATCTCCAAACGCTTGAGCCATGACGATATGCGCGCTCAAAAGAAAAACAAGACCAAAGATGCGTGCCGTCAGAGTTTTCATCTCACAGTGTCCTCTCGTCGTAGATGGCCAAAAGGATACGACTTTAAACAACGCCTAACAATAGAAATGTGCAAGTGCAGTCAACTGTTGGAGCTATGAAACAGCCTTTTGCGAATTTCTGGACCCTGGAGACGGCATCAGGGAAGTTCTGCAAACCGAAAGGCTTCGATTGCGTAAATACACGGTTTTGAACAGTCGCTGAAGAGCTTCTAAGCGCAAAGAATCAACTACACTTATCGTGAAACCCCGGTGGCCTGATGAGCCCATTGGCTCAAGTTAGTAGTGACCATGCGATCGGATTTGTACACGGATCTCTATCACAAAGAGAAAGATTACTGGTGGCACGTGTGCAAAAGGGAAATGGTCTTGTCCTGCTTACGAAGCTCAATGGCAGGAAGGAACTCAAGAGGTACTCGGATTATGGGAGTGGATATCGGATGTGGAACGGGGTACACCGCGAGCGTTTTGGAGTCAGAGTGGCACATGGTCGGCATCGATCTTTATCCGGAATCACTCGAGCTCTGTAAAAAGCGGGGCCTCAAGCGGCTATGCCGAGCTGACCTCGCCCAGTTGGGGTTGCCTTTCAAGACAGAATCGGTGGACCTCGTGCTCGCGCTCGATGTCATAGAACACATCGAAGATGATACTTCTGCTTTGGCGGAATGCAAACGAATAATCAGAGACGGTGGCCTGTTGATTGCCACTGTCCCGGCATTCATGTCTCTGTGGAGCCCGTGGGATGAAGCATTGGGTCACAGGCGACGATATACAATCGCCACCATACGCGCTGCGGCAAGCAAATCCGGCATGTCCGTTAAAACGATAGCCTACTTTTTTTTCTTTATCTTTCCCGCCGCAATCGTTGTACGACAATTGAAGCGGCTGCTCGTAAAAGACAGCCGTCATTATTCCACCGATTTCATTGCACTTCCCAGTTGGTTGAACAAGCTGCTCATTTGCTTGGGCCGTCTCGAACGATGGCTTAGCGGCAGACTGAATCTATCGTTGCCTTTCGGACTTTCCGTAATCTGCGTCATGGAGAAATTGCCGTCAAAGCACCGGCAATAACGCTACCAAAAACATGCCACCGTCGCTGCGCCCCTTATGGATCATCCATACGCCGTGTTTCATTCATGACGCATTATCACGGGAGATCTAGGTGATGAACGTTCGTCGCTCTGGTTTCTTTTCATCACGTGTGTTGATCCCCGTTGGGCTTTTTTTGACGACTTTCATTCTCGTAGCCGCAACCGCAGGTGATTACGGAGTTGCGTGGGACGAGCCGTCGTATTTTCATGCGTCCGATCTCCATGTTGAGTGGCTGGCGGACTTCGGCAGCAATCTAGCTCGCGGCTCGCCACGTGACTCCCTGCAAGATGACACGATCAAGGCGGCCTGGCGCTGGAATCCTTACAATGTTCCCCATCCCCCATTTTCCAGGATCGTGTCCGGCGCAACAAAATCCGTCGCTTACCCTTGGCTAGACAAATTCGTCGCGTACCGCCTCGGCCCTGCTCTTTTTTTCGCGCTACTCGTCGCCTGCATGTATCTGTGGATGACCGAGCTGTTTGGAGTGGCGACGGGTATTTTCGCAGCGGTAACACTTCTGACCATTCCAAATCTTTTCGCCTTTGCGCACATCGCGGTCACGGACATGCCACTCGCGTCCATGTGGTTTCTGACGGCCTACTGCTTCTGGAAGGGTCTCAAAAGCTGGAAGTGGAGCGTAGCTCTAGGGATCGTTTGGGGACTTGCATTGGCAACTAAGTTTCCCGCCCTGTTGATCCCGGTTCCCCTAATACTCTGGGCGCACCTATTTTACCGCGGATCCTACGCCAATAATGTCTTTGCGATGCTTTTCCTCAGCCCCATTTTCATGGCTGCCTCGCAACCCTATTTGTGGCACCAAGGCGGCCTGAGAATTCTTGAATTTCTCTACGAGGGCCTCAGTCGCGGCTATCGTCCGGAAACGAGTTTCGCTGTATTTTTCTTTGGGCAAAACTACCTTAGCAGCCAGCTGCCCTGGTACTATCCATTCTTCATGATTGGAGTGACCACACCGGAGCCTATGCTGGCGCTTGCCCTGGTCGGTTTTCTTTGCATGCCCTGGCTTCGCGAAAAAAAAGCAACGGTCGCGTTGTTCTTTATCAGCGCTGCGTTTATTCCGCTGATGGCGCTCTTACCGGGCGCGGTGCTCCACGATGGCATGCGCCAGCTGTTGCCGTCTTTACCATTCCTCGCCGCCCTGGCGGCAACTGGTTTCTTCTTTCTTGTAAGCCACCTCAAAAACTGGTCGGCTCGCCTGCAATCGTTGCAAGCTATCGCAAACCTTCGTCACAAAGTCGTTGCAGTGGCAATGCTCTTGACGCTCTTCGTTCCCACATTGGATACATACCTTTCGCATCCATTCCAGCTCAGCTATTACAACCGACTGGTCGGCGGCATTCAGGGTGCGTATCATCGCGGGCTGGAAGTGACTTATTTCATGGAAGCTTTCACCCCAGTACTCCTTAGACAGCTCAATGAGCAACTGCCCCCAAGGGCAGTGCTTAACGCATCCTCAGCCAATTTCATGCTTGAGTTCTATCAAAAGGAAGGTCGCTTGCGGCCCGACATCACGATCACGAATAACGACTCATTTGAGTACTACGTGTTACTCAATCGTAGAAGCATCTTATCGCCGCGGGAACATGGTTTATTGGAGCTTGCTAAACCCGCCATGAGAATCGATATCGCAGGGATTCCCCTGGTCGCGGTTTTCAGGAGAGCGCCGTAAGAACAGGCCTCCTTCGGTTCACGAGAAAACGCCATAGGGTCACTGCGCCGATCAGGGCCAACGTCAACAACGAAATGGCCAAACCTATTTTAAACGACAGAGGCTCATATCTAAACTCAACGATGTGCTCGCCTGCGGGAAGTGCAACCCCACGAAAGAAGTAATTGGCCCGGAGAATCTCTTGCTCCACACCGTTCACGTAAGCCCGCCAGCCTGGATAAAACGAATCTGTCAGAACGAGAATTCCTGCGCCCTCTAGAGATGCCCGTATGACCACCGTCTGGTTTCCATACTGCATGATCTCCGTTTCCGCCCGAAATCGCGTGCCGCCGTTGAAACTAGCTGGCGCCTCTAACACGACCTCGTTAAACGGATCAAACCCTTTGCTGGCGAGCAGCTCTAGCGTTTTCACCGGGTCTTGCTCGTGCCTGGTGGAAGATGCCACATAGACCCTCGGCACCGGTCGGTTGAGCTGGTAGAGCCACACTGGTTGGTCCGCGAATTCGCGGACCAACTCCAGGTCTCCTTCTGGCAGCGGAGCAAAGCTCGCGACGTACTTTATATTCAGTGCACCAAGAAGAGCATACAATTCCCTTGGTGGAAGATCCTTGGCTACGCGCAAGAATACATCGTAAGGCCTTCTGCTCAAGGCATCTATTTCCTGCATGTACTCAAATCCCTGGAGAATGCCAGTATTCGGAACTAATGCGGCAAAAACGCCGGCGGTACCCTGCTCAAAACTACGCGCTTTGAACGTAAAAACACTCGGATGAAGATGAGGAAGGCCTGTAAACAGCCTAACTGGCTCAGGATCTGGATTAGACAAGCTCCCGGTGGCCTGCGTTATGACATCAGGGTTAATTGAAAACTGATATGGCCTGTGTGCCGCCGCCAAATCGACAAAAACCACTATCAGAAGCAATTCGCGGAAGATGCCGCCCCTTATTTTTTTTAATTTGTAAAGAAGGATTAGCAATAATATCCCCGATAATAAAACAATTTGTCTTTCTAGACTGAATACGAGAGAGGAAAAAATCTTCAATACGGGCACAGACTCCGGACCGACCGTCATCCAACGGTACAAGGTCGTGAAAGCGTCGGGCGCCATGCGAAACACCAGATAACAGGCCGTGAGAAGCGCCAGCAATAGGCATGGAACTAAGAATGGCATCTTCTGACTGCTGTGGGTATGGTCGCAGAGTGATCTCAATCCCTTAAGAACAACGAACAAAAGAATTGCATAAGTCAGGAAGAAAAATTTTTCCGGAAAGCGGCCGAAACCGAACAGCGGAACATGCTGTACCAGAAACGGATATATTGGAGTGTAGCGTCCCAGAGCAACAATCACGGTAACTAAGAGCAATGCCGATGTGACGATTCTCTCCGTCCGAGCAGCGGAGTATACCCATGAACCAAAACCGACCAGAGAAATTTGGCCCATATACAAGGAGACGAAGAGTGGCAAATCCCGGCCAAAAAACAATTGGAGACCACTAAAGAGGTTTAGGTCAACCTCTTTGTCCAAGAAAAGGATATTAATGAGGCTCAATGGTTGAAGCGACCATGCTGTCGCCTCTTGCAAAGTTATTTGACTTGGTCTGCGTGATTGAAGAAACAATTCCAAGGTAGGCAGCA
>CAYPHJ010000019.1:0-45317 GCA_964410485.1 uncultured Syntrophobacteraceae bacterium | reverse complement strand
AATGCCGCAAGGAGCGGAAAGCCCATAGCCATGTGCCGATCCCAAAGCGGAAGCTCGCCCGCGTTTAGGCTCTGAGCAAGGCTGAATCTGATGGGGTAAAAGTAAGGACCCAAGTCACGGAAGAAGGGTACTTTGCCCTCCCACCATATGTCATAGCCGAACCAAAGAACCGAGGCGAACACGACGAAAACAGAAAATCCTGCTATCAGAAATTTCGGTTTTGCGTCAGCAGACACTACGAACTTGGGAGGATTAAAAGCGAGATCCTAACGTGGCAGAGGGAAGGAGCTTCAATCTCCTTCCCTCTGCTGTGAACTGTTTTTCTAAACTAGGTATGGAAAACTATGGGCAGGCACTGCCGGTTATTGCTCCGGTAGAACTTAAAAACGTCCAAACGTTGCTACCGCAGTTTGCATGAGTGGCAGTCAATGTGTAAGCGCTGGCACCACCGCCAGAGTGAACAGCCACACTGGCGCTAGGATTAAACCCTGCCAGGTTGGCAGAAGTAAGGGGAGCACCAGCCTGGTAGGTAAAACTGCCAGTGAAGTGCGCCTCTTGGGCCGTGGCCGCGTTACGCAAGTCGGATTTCACAGCAGCCTCATACCCTCTCTTCCTATATGCCGAGAATTGTGGAATTGCGATTGCCGCAAGAATACCGATGATTGCGACAACAACCAGAAGCTCGATAAGCGTAAAGCCTGATTGGCCTTGTAACCTTAATCTATCCATTCTTCATCTCCCTTTATGGTTTTTAAACTCCGCCGCTAATAAAAACTATAGATTTAATTGATTTCCCCCGCTGTCCGATCAACTGAAACTCGACGGTCGCTTGAAGCAAATGTAGGGCCACTGGTGATCGGTGCTTTCTTCGACTTGCACAAAGTGACAATCTGATCTAAGGCGGTCGGTTCAACCGATAAAAATCTTTGATTATGGGACCCTTACAATGTTCGAGAAGAACATAATCGATTAGCAAGTAAAGATCGGAGAGCCTCCAGGAAAGCCACGATAACGCAAAACAGCATCTAAGAAAATACCAAAATTTGTTACTCCGCCTCCGTATGGTCTACGGTGAAGCTAATGTTCTTGGCGTTCAGCAGCCCGTATTTATCCAACCTGTGGCGCAGGGATCTGTAGTTAATACCAAGTACTTCGGCGGCCCTTTTTTGTACGCCGTTGGCTCTTTTCAGAGCGGCCAGGAGAATACATTTCTCATGGGTTTCCAATTCGGCGTCCAGCGACAACCCCTTGCTAAAGAAAACCTCCGTCCCTCCGGGAGCGGTCTTCTCGAAAAGCTCCGATTCCTCCGCTATGGGGACGCTTTTGATGTGGTTCGGAAGGTCATTTTCGCTCAAGATGTTGCTGTTACAGACGGCTACGGCATGCTCGATGATATTTTCCAATTCACGTACATTCCCAGGGTACGGGTAGTTCATTAGATGAACGACCGCCTCGCTGGCGATTTCCTCGACTTTTTTGTCGTGAGAAGCCGCGAACTTCCGAAGAAAGTGGTGCGCCAGTACAGGGATGTCTTCTCTTCGGTTGCGTAACGGAGGCACTACGATTTGCACAACATTTAGGCGATAAAACAGGTCCTCGCGAAAACGTCCTTCTTCCATTTCTTTGCGCAGGTCCTTATTCGTAGCCGATATTACACGCACATCCACCTTGATTGGTTTATTTGCGCCAACCGGGGTCAGAGTTTTCTCCTGAAGCACTCTCAGGAGTTTAACCTGTAGATGCAGTGGCAGTTCGCCAACCTCGTCCAGGAAAATCGTTCCCTGGTCAGCTTGTTTGAACAGCCCGACGTGGTCTGCCACGGCGCCCGTGAACGCCCCTCGAACATGGCCAAACATTTCGCTTTCTATAAGCGTTTCAGGAATCGCGCCGCAGTTGACCGCAACAAACGGTTTGGCCCGGCGCGGCCCGTTAAAATGAATTGCGCGCGCGATGAGCTCTTTGCCAGTACCGCTCTCGCCTGTGATCAGGACCGTGGTCGTTGCCGCGGCAACTTTACGCAGGAGATTGTAAACTTTTTCAAACCCTCCGCTTTTTCCTAAAACGCCTTCGAAGCGAAAATCCTGATCATCGTTTTGATCCTTGAGCTCGAACTCCCTGGCTTTGCGCAGCTCCTCCTCCAGGCGCGTTTTCTCTTCGAATTCTTTTTGTTTGGTAATGTCTTCAAAGATAGATACAAAGCCGATCAGTTGCTCACCCGGATTGCTCAGAGGCGCCAACGTCAACCGGAGTTGCTTTTGGGACCCCCTTGCACCGGCAAACAGAATTTCATTGGTAACTACGCGTCCGTTGGTAGCTCCGTTAAAGTTGTAGCCAAATCCCGGAAAGATCTGATCCAATCGTTTCCCGGTGACAGACTCTTCCTGTAGCGACGTGAGCTTTTGTGCCGGGCCATTGAAATAATTGATGCGCCCCTCGGCATCGGTAATAGCAACCCCGCTGCCGATCCCCTGCAAGAGCGCCTCTTTCAATGTTTCCAGCTCCCGGTAATCGATTTGTTTCTCTTTCAACAACTTTTCCGTGTCGCTTAGCCTGGTCGCAAGAAAGCCGCCGAGCCATGCAATCGCGAAAAAGCTACCGACATTGAGCACCACGGGCATCAACGGAAGCCCACCTTCACGGCTCGCACTTGCTGCTAAGGTTAACAGCCCGACGTAAGAGAGACTGGAGAATACCGCCGTAAATAGAGCGCCACGGTAGAAGAGCAAGATAGCCCCGTTCATAACGGCCAGGTTATAAAGAACGGGAAAAGGGCTGGCTATATCGCCGGTCAGCCAGATGATGCCGGTGATCAACAGGACGTCGAAATTGACCTGAAAATAAGCAAAGCTCCGGAGGTTGGTTATCAATCTGATTGCGAATACCGATGCCAGTGAAATGACATAGGCGGCGACCAGCGGGATCAGGAGTCTATAGAAAAATTCAATGTTGCCGTCGTCCTTGTAGAAGTGCAGCAGCGCATTGGCCCCCAAGAAGAACGACAGGATGACGACGCGAAGAAAAAGCAACCAGAGCAGTTTCTCGGTCAAATCTTTTCGGTCGTCGGTCACAGGATAAATCCCCCGGCTCTTGTGATCGCCATCCCTATGCTAACGCACCCAATTGAAAGATCGGCAGGTACATAGAAATGACCAGGCCACCCAGGATAACTCCCAGGACAACCATGATCATCGGTTCCATAAGCGCGGTCAGATTTGCAACGGCATCATCGACTTCTTCTTCATACAACTCGGCAACTTTGCGCAGCATGCCGTCGAGGCCGCCGGTGTTTTCGCCCACCGCAACCATCTGGCACACCATCGGCGGAAAAATCTTGCTCTCCCGCAGGGGTTCAGCCACGGTCTTCCCCTGGCTGATGCTTACCCGACTGTCGGCAATTGCCTTTTCGATGACTTTGTTGCCAGCCGTTTTTGCAGTGATGGCCAAGCCGTCAAGAATGGGGACGCCCGAGTTCAGCAGAATCGCCATATTCTGCGAGAACCGGGCGACCGCAACTTTTCGCAGGAGATCTCCAACCACAGGCAACCGCAACATCAAGGCATCGATATTCATTCTGCCTTGATCGGTTTGGTAGTAGAGGCGAGCCCCAATGATAAATCCAACGATTCCGAACAAGAGATAATACCAGGTCGCAACGAACCAATTACTGATATTGATGGTAATCTGTGTCGGGCCAGGGAGGGCTTGACCCATGCTGCTGTAAAGCTCAGCAAAGACCGGAATAACGAAAATCAGCAAGATGGCGACAACGACAACGGCAACGAAAATAATCGTGCACGGGTATATCAATGCGCCTTTGACCTTTTTCTTGAGCTTGGTGGACTTCTCAATGAATCCTGCAATACGATTTAGGATGGTGTTGAGAACTCCGCCCATTTCCCCAGCTTCGACCATGTTCACATACAGATCGTCGAAGATCTTCGGGTGTTTCTTCAGGGCGTCCGCTAAAGTCGAGCCCCCCTCTACGTCTTCCTTGATGGTGCGCACGGTCGTTCGGAGCAATTTGCTTTCCGTTTGCTCCCCCAGAATGTCCAGGCATTGAACGATAGGCAGGCCGGCGTCGATCATAGTGGCAAACTGCCGGGTAAAGAGCGACACATCCTTCGGCCTGACTTTTTCCCCGAACCCGGGAATGGTAAGTTCGCGCTCCAGTCCCTTGCCTTTCTCGCGGATTCGGTTGGGCGTGGCCCTGATTCTTCTGCCCCGAAGAATAGCGAGCACGGCTTCTGCGCTGGGTGCCTCGAGGTCGCCTTTTAAAACCTTTCCCTGCGCTGTTTTTCCTTCCCACGAGAATGTCGGCATAAGCAAACTCTATTCAGGTTACTCCGGACAAAGCGGTGCCGCGCCTATCGAAAACGCCATTTCACCACGAAGTATGTCATGAGCTTACGCTCACCCACGCACGATAAAAGTATCCTCACAGTGTCCCACCACTTGACTGTCATCCTGAACCGAAGTGAAGGATCTGCTTTGAAACGACCGACGACCGGGGACCGCCGACCGCAGAAAAAGCAGATTCTTCGTCGCTGCGCTCCTCAGAATGACAGCCGGTTCCAGGGCACGGGCATCATATGGGCCCGCCCCAGATCCTGGTTTCGTAAAATCCCTTCGCGCCATTTGCGGGCAAATACCCGAGCTCGTTCTCATCTCAGCAAGCTAAAACCCCAGGGAAAATACCGAGCCGAAACCTTTGTCGGTATCAGTAACGCGCACGGTCTCTTCGATCGTCGTCAATCCATCGCGCACTTTTTGCAAGGCACTCATGCGCAACGTGCTCATGCCAAGCTTTACCGCCTCGCGCTTGAGCTCAACCGCCGAGGTGCTGCGCAAGATCAACTCTTTCAAGGCATCGTGCATGACCATGACTTCGTAAATAGCCAGGCGGCCCCGGTATCCGCTGCCGTTGCAATTGTTACAGCCGCGCCCATGAAAGGTCGAAAAACTTCCGCCCAGTTCGGCGGGATCCACGCCTAAATTGACGAGAACTTCCGATTTCACATCGACTGGTTCTTTGCAATTATCGCAGATGCGACGTACTAATCTCTGGGCTGCTATCAGATTGATTGATGAAGTAACAAGGAACGGTTCGACGCCCATGTTGATGAGTCGATCGACTGTAGACGGGGCGTCGTTCGTATGCAGCGTGCTCAGGACCAAATGGCCCGTTAAGGCCGCTTTAACGGCAATCTGAGCAGTTTCCAAATCGCGGATTTCACCCACCATGATAATATCCGGATCCTGTCGCAAAAAAGATCGCAAACAGGCGGCGAAACTAAGCCCGATCTGGTCGCGCACCTGCACTTGATTGATGCCCATTAAATTGTACTCGACCGGATCCTCGGCGGTCGAAATATTGACGTCGGGACTGTTCAGTTCGGAAAGCGCGGAATAGAGAGTGGTCGATTTGCCGCTCCCGGTTGGCCCGGTGATGAGAATCATCCCATACGGCTTGTGGATTGCTTCTTGAAAATCCTTGAGCGTCTGTGGATCGAAACCCAACTTCGCCATATCTAGCTGAAGATTGGATTTGTCCAACAATCTCATGACGATTTTCTCGCCGAACAGGGTCGGCAGCACCGAAACACGTATGTCCAGCTCTCCACCGATCCCCATTTTTAGCTTGATGCGCCCGTCCTGGGTTAAACGCCGTTCCGCGATGTCAAGCCCGGCCATCACTTTCAAGCGCGAGACCAACGGGTTCTTCAGGCGCAAAGGCGGGCTCATGATTTCCTGCAGCACACCATCAATACGAAAGCGGACGCGAAACACCTTCTCGTAAGGTTCTATGTGGATGTCGCTGGCTCGCCGTTTAGCCGCGTCTGCCAGTATTGCATTGACCAGCGTAACCACCGGGGCTTCCATGGTGGCTTGCTGTAGTTCTTGCAGGTTAATGTCGTCGGCTTCGTGAATGACTTCGACATCGCCTTCACCAAACTTCTTGAGCACCTCGTCATAACTGACACCGCCGAAGCGCTGGTCGAGTGTTTTTTTTATAGCCGACGGAGGCGCTATGACCACACGCACCGTATAGCCCGTGATGAACTGAACTTCGTCGATGGCCACGCGGTTGGTAGGATCGGCCATCGCGACGGTGAGTCTCGAACCAAGCAATTTTAACGGCACAAGCTGATGCTTTTGCACCAGATGGGGCGGAACGAGACTGAACACAGAATCTTCTATTTCATTCGGGTTGAGATCGACGCGCTCTATACGAAACTGCTTGGCGAGAAATTCCGTGAGATTTTCTTCCGTGGTAAAGCCCAGACGTACGAGTTCCCTGCTCACGCTGGAGCTGCCGTCCCGCTCTTTCTCCTGAGCTTGACTGAGTTGCTCCCGGGTGACGATGCCACCCCGGACCAATAGCTCTGCTAATCTAGATTCCACAGCGATTTATAAGGCGAAAAATGGCCAAATTATGGGCGATGGAGGCCGTTCTGTCAACAAAAATGAAGTTTTATTGACGGTGGGTGACTGAGGGACGCAGCAGGACTAGGATTTCTTTGCCAACGCAGCCTGTGCCGCCGCCAGTTTAGCAATAGGTACTCGGTATGGTGAGCAGCTCACGTAGTCAAGGCCCACTTGATGGCAAAACAGCACCGATTGCGGATCGCCGCCGTGCTCCCCGCAAATGCCGATCTCAAGGTTTTTGCGGGTTTTGCGTCCCTTTGCGACGCCAATGCGCATGAGGGCGCCGACGCCTTCCTGATCGATACTCACGAAAGGGTCTTGCGGTAACAGGCCATGAAGCACATAGCTCGGCAAGAATTTCCCTGCATCGTCCCGCGACAGGCCCAGACAGGTCTGTGTCAGATCATTGGTACCGAATGAAAAAAAGTCCGCTTCCCGCGCGATCTCATCCGCTACCAAGCACGCCCGTGGCAGTTCGATCATCGTGCCCACGAGATAGCGCACCTTGACGCCGTAGCTCCTCATCGTCTCCCACGCCACCCGATCGACGATCTCCCGTTGAACCCTGAACTCCTCGAGCGAGCCAACGAGTGGGATCATGATTTCGGGAAACGGGTTTTTACCCGCCAGCGCAAGCTCACATGCGGCTTCAAAAATCGCCCGGACTTGCATTTCGGTAATTTCCGGATACGAAATGCCTAGCCGACAGCCGCGATGTCCCAACATCGGGTTGAATTCCTGCAAGACAGTCACTTTGTGCTGAAGAAACTGCAGTGGCACGCTCATCAGTTTTGCCAGCTCTCGGACTTCGTCTTCGCTCTTCGGCAAGAATTCATGCAACGGCGGATCCAAGGTGCGGATCGTCACCGGCAGACTTCCCATGATCTCCAGGATGCCTTTGAAATCTTCCTTTTGCATGGGCAGCAACTTCGCCAACGCTCGCCGCCGGCCCGCCTCATCGTCCGCCAAGATCATCTCGCGGACCGCTTGAATGCGGTCGCCTTGAAAAAACATATGCTCGGTGCGGCAAAGACCAATTCCTTCAGCGCCAAAGGCTCTCGCTACGCGCGCCTGGTCAGGTTGGTCCGTATTGGTGCGCACACCAAGCTTTCGCACCTCATCCGCCCACCTCATCAGTGTTTGATACTGCCGGTAAACCTGGGACTTTCGCGGGTTCGAGTTTCCCCCCAATAAGACCTGGAGAACCTCGGAAGGAAGAGTGCGGAGCTCACCCCTGATCACCTCGCCGCTGCTGCCATCCACTGAAATCCAATCACCTTCCTCCAATACCGTCTCGCCGACACGTAACGTGCGGGCTCCATAGTCGATGGTCAGCATTTCGCAACCGGCGACGCACACTTTGCCCATCTGGCGCGCTACCAGCGCGGCATGTGATGTCATGCCGCCCCGCGCCGTCAGGATTCCCTCTGCTGCTTCCATTCCACGGATATCATCGGGGCTCGTTTCTACGCGGCAAAGCAGGACGCGATCGCCCCTGTGCTTCCACGCCACGGCATCCTCGGCATGAAAGACAATCCGTCCCGTCGCTGCGCCCGGTCCGGCAGGTAGCCCGGCGGCGATGACTCTTCCTTCACGCTCGGCCCGCGCTTTGTCTTGGTTATCAAAGACCGGCCGCAAAAGCTGGTTCAGGTGATCCGCTTCGATCCGGAGCAACGCCTCCTTTTTTCCGATCATCCGCTCCTGGACCATATCGATAGCAATTTTTACAGCGGCGAAGCCTGTGCGCTTTCCCGTGCGTGTCTGAAGCATCCACAATTTATCGTTTTCAATCGTGAACTCGATATCCTGCATGTCCTTGTAATGCGCCTCGAGTAGTCGGGAAACTTTCTGAAGCTCCTTATGAGCTTTGGGCATAATGGACTTGAGTTCCTGGATAGCGTTCGGTGTTCGAATGCCTGCAACGACATCCTCACCTTGTGCATTGACAAGAAACTCTCCGTAGAAGCGTCGTTCGCCGGTCGATGGATTGCGCGTAAAAGCGACGCCCGTGGCGCATTTTTTTTCGAGGTTGCCGAAAACCATCGCCTGGACACTAACGGCCGTTCCCCAGCTGTGCGGAATGTGGTAGAGATCACGGTAAGCCACCGCTCTGTCATTATTCCATGAACCAAACACGGCGCCGATAGCACCCCACAGTTGATCACGGGGGTCATCCGGAAAGTCGGCACCGCAGTGGTTCTTGACTTCCTGCTTAAAAGCAATCACCAGGTCTTTGAGGTCTTCCGCGTTCAACTGCGTATCGAACTCTGCGCCACGGGTCTTCTTCTTCCGTTCCAGAAGAGTCGCGAACGGATCGTCTTCTGTTTTGCTCTTTCTTTTGAGACCGAGCACTACGTCTGCATACATTTGTATAAAGCGGCGGTAGCAATCATATGCAAAGCGCGGGTCTTCTGTCTGGCGGATGAGTCCTTCGATGGTGCGGTCGTTCATTCCCAGATTGAGAATAGTATCCATCATTCCTGGCATTGATTCTCTTGCACCGGAACGAACAGACAAAAGCAGCGGATTATCCGGAGACCCGAACCTCCGGCCAAGAATGTTTTCAATTTTACCGATGCCAGCGTTCACTGCGGAGTCGAGACCTCTCGGATACTTTCGGCCACGCGCATAGAAGTAAGTGCAAACCTGTGTCGTAATCGTAAAGCCCGGCGGGACCGGGACCCCGATGCGCGTCATCTCGTGTAAACCGGCGCCCTTGCCACCGAGAAGCTCGCGCATGCGGGCATTGCCCTCCGCCTTGCCGTTGCCGAAGAAATAAACGAGCTTTTTCTGATTCGCCATGTACTTTCCCTTGTAGGATCTTGATTCTAAACCGAAGAAAATCGGTGAATAAACGAAGCCGACTTGATCTCTCTATCCATATAAACTTGAATAAATCTCGATAACACAGAATGAATCTCCGTAATGGTCGGCAATGAGGCGTCGCATACCGGAGCCCTTGCATTGAAACTTTCTTGGAAAAAAATTAACGTGCGCAGTGCGGCCGCAGTAACTGGCATGCTGTCTTGTCTCAACCTCGAACAGGAACCACAGAGAATGCCGCCCTCGCGTGGACTAAGATGCCACTGCAAAGCGCCATCGATGCGCTCCCTGTCGCAATTACAGCGTCTGCACGAGCTCAAATGCGGCGTGTATCCCGCCAGACTCAGGAGTTTTAATTCGAAAAAAGCCAGAAAGGTCAAAGAGGCTCCCTGTTCTTCCATATATCTGAGGCCATCGGTCAGGTGTTGGAAAACAACCCGGTTTTCTTCGCGTTCTGCAATCAGTCCGTCTGTAATCTCGACCAAATACGATGCGAAAGCGATGCCCTCTAAACTTGCCACCAAACGCTTATACCCAAGCAGCAGGTCTGCCGATAAAATAAATGCTAGACTAGCATTGGGCCGGTCATGGAAACGTAGATTGACAAGCGAAAAGGGTTCCAATGAGTTGGGGAATCGCTTGCGGGAACGTTTCGCCCCCTTAGCAATCCCGGTGATTTTTCCGTGATGCTCAGTCAAAAAGGAGACAATTTTATCAGATTCGCCGTAAGGCCAGCTACGGAGGACTACAGCAGGCGTACTTTGGTTGGATCGCATAATCCATATTCCCCACTATGTGGGTGGCGAATCTATCATGTTTTTAAGAGACCGGCAACTATCTAAAAAATCGACGCTTTTTGAGTATTCTATCTTGACACGGCAAAGCAGCATGATTACATTGCAGGCAACGATTTAAGCCGGAAGAGCGATGCCATGAGCGATGAGAGCAAGAAAATCGACGAGTTAACCGACGAACCCCAGGGTAGGGAGACAAGCCCGGAACCTTCCGACAGACCTCAAACAAGCGCAGAGGAGAACCCCGAAATCGAGAAGCTGCGGCAACAACTGCAGGCCAAAGAGGAAGAAGCGAAGAGCAATTATGACCGCTTTGTGCGCCAGGCGGCCGAACTGGATAACTTTAAGAAGCGCACCCTGCGTGACAAAGAGGATTCGATACGTTTTGCCAACGAATACCTGATCAAAGACCTCTTACCGATATTGGACAATCTCGAGCGGGCCGTGGCTCACGCCAAAGGGGGAGGAAACGGACGCCCGTTAGTGGATGGGGTCGAGATGGTCCTTAAAGGATTTTTTGATGTCCTCGGCAAGCACGGAGTCACCCAGATATCCGCCGCTGGTCAACCTTTCGACCCAGCCAAACATGAAGCTATGACACAAATTGAGACGGCCGCACACGCACCTAACACAGTGGTCGAGGAATATCACAAAGGCTATCTTTTCCATGACAGACTACTGCGACCGGCGCTGGTAAGCGTGGCCAAGAGTCCGGACAAGGAAGGGAAAGAAAACGACTCGGGTGAGGTTGAAAACGGTCCATCCGATGATTAAATAACATCCGATTTTGCGGGCGGGTTTCACAAAAGTCCTTTAGGAGTAAAAAGATGGCAAAAGTGATCGGAATTGATTTAGGGACAACCAACTCCTGCGTGGCGATTATGGAGGGCGGGGACCCCACTGTCCTTGCCAATGCCGAAGGAAGTCGAACGACGCCATCGGTCGTCGCCTTTACCGATAGCGGTGAAAGACTGGTGGGGCAGATTGCCCGACGGCAGGCCATCACGAATCCTGAGAATACGATTTTTGCCGTCAAACGTTTGATTGGACGGCGCGTTGACGATCCTATGGTCCAGAAGGCGATGAAGGTCCTGCCCTATAAGATCGTCCGTAGCGACAACGGTGATGCTTGGGTCGAGATCAGGGGAAAGCGCTACAGTCCGGCGGAAATATCGGCTTTCATTCTGCAAAAAATGAAACAAACGGCGGAAGATTATCTCGGTGAGAAAGTCACAGAAGCCGTCATCACGGTGCCGGCTTATTTCAACGACAGCCAACGTCAAGCAACCAAGGACGCAGGGCGGATCGCAGGTTTGAATGTTCTACGTATCATCAACGAGCCCACAGCTGCTTCTCTGGCATATGGACTCGACAAGAAAAAGGACGAGAAAATAGCGGTGTTTGACTTGGGAGGGGGAACCTTCGATATTTCGATCCTGGAGTTGGGAGATGGCGTCTTCGAGGTTAAAGCAACGAATGGAGACACTTTCCTGGGGGGTGAAGATTTTGATCAGCGAATCATCGATTACCTCGCTGACGAATTCAAAAAGGACCAGGGAATCGATTTACGCAGGGACAGGATGGCTTTGCAGCGTCTGAAAGAAGCTGCCGAAAAAGCCAAGTGCGAACTCTCTTCTTCCATGGAAACAGACATCAATCTGCCCTTCATCACGGCGGATCAGCAAGGGCCCAAGCATCTAAATATGAAACTCACTCGGTCCAAGCTGGAAGCGCTGTGCGCCGATTTGATTGACCGGACAGAAGGGCCGTGTCGCCAGGCCCTCAAGGACGCGGGGCTTACCCCCGGTGAGATCCAAGAGGTCATCCTGGTCGGTGGAATGACCCGGATGCCTGCGGTACAGGAAAGAGTCAAAAAAATCTTCGGCAAAGACCCCCACAAGGGAGTTAATCCAGACGAAGTCGTGGCAGTGGGCGCGGCTATTCAAGCCGCTGTTCTCAAGGGCGAAGTCAAGGATGTGCTGCTGTTGGACGTGACGCCACTTTCGCTGGGAATCGAGACTCTTGGCGGGGTTTTCACCAAACTCATCGATCGCAACACCACGATCCCGACCAAGAAGGGTCAAGTGTTCTCGACGGCGCAGGATAATCAAACGGCAGTGTCAATCCGTGTTTTTCAAGGGGAAAGGGAAATGGCTGCCGATAACAAGCTCTTGGGCCAATTCGACCTCGTAGGCATTCCGGTGGCTCCACGGGGGGTTCCGCAGGTTGAAGTAACTTTTGACATCGACGCCAACGGTATCGTTCACGTGGCGGCTAAGGACCTCGGCACCGGCAAAGAGCAGTCGATCAAGATAACTGCTTCGAGTGGGCTCAGCGAAGAAGAGATTAAAAAGATGGTCAAGGATGCCGAGGCTCATGCAGCCGAGGACAAGAAACGCAAGGAAACGGTGGAAGCGCGCAATCAGCTCGATTCGCTGATTTACTCAACAGAAAAATCGCTGAAAGAACATGGCGCCGCGCTGGACGCCAGTACTAAAGATGAGGTTGAATCCGCTTTGAAAAGGGCCAAGGAAGCGCTACAAGGACAAGATGCGCAGGCGATGCGGGCTGCGGGCGAACAACTGAGTCAAGTCTCTCACAAACTGGCCGAAGCGATTTATGCCAAAGCTTCCCAGCAACACACGGCTGAGGAACAGCCATCTGGTGATTCCAAGGACCGCCCTGCTGGAGACGAAAAAGGTAAAAAAGACGATGTGGTGGATGCGGATTTCGAGGAAGTCAAGGAGTAAGCACGGCGCAAACCAGAAGGGATCCCATGTGAAAGCCCCTGCTCTGCTTTGGAGGAGAGGGGCTTTCCTTTTTTAGTTAAAGCTCCAGGGAATCGAGGGTTCCGGGTTGAACGGGAAAAAAGATTATTACGAGCTTCTCGGCGTTAACCGAAACGCCTCGGAGGATGATGTCAAAAAAGCGTACCGCAAGCTCGCGCTCAAATACCATCCCGACCGTAATCCAGGCGACAAACAGGCTGAAGAGAAATTCAAGCAAGTTTCTGAAGCCTACCAAGTCTTATCCGATTCACAAAAACGCTCTCAATATGATCAGTTTGGTCATGCAGCCTTCGGCGAAGGTGGGCCGTTTTCCGGTGGATTCGACTTCACAGCAGGGTTTGAAGATATTTTCGGCGACATCTTCGGTGAGTTTTTTGGGGCTGGACCGAGCCGGCGCCGCAGCCGCGGCCGCGGCGAAGATCTCCGCTACAATCTGAGCCTGAGCTTTGAGGAAGCGGTTTCCGGAGCCGAGAAGAAAATCAAAGTTCCCAGACATGGAACCTGCGAAACCTGCCATGGTAACGGCGCACGTCCCGGGACGGCGCCGCAAACCTGCCCTACATGTCGTGGCAGAGGCCAGGTCAGTTTCCAACAGGGTTTTTTCAGCGTGTCTCGAACTTGCAGCCAGTGCCACGGTCAGGGATCCATCATCAGTGATCCCTGCGCAACTTGCGGAGGCGCGGGCCGTGTTCGCAAGTTGCATACCCTTAGTGTTAAGATCCCGCCAGGCGTCGATACAGGATCACGTCTCAAGTTGAGAGGTGAAGGGGAGTCGGGTTCCGGGGGCGGGCCAGCCGGTGATCTTTACGTCGTTGTTCACGTTGAACCTCATGCTATTTTCGTGCGCCATAATTTGGACATCATCTGCGATGTTCCGATTAGCTTTGTTCAAGCCGCTCTGGGCGCGGAAATCGATGTACCAACCTTGGATGGCAAAGTCAAAATGAAGATTCCTGCCGGCACCCAATCAGGCAAAGTTTTCCGCTTGAAGGCTAAAGGGATAAGAGACGTTCAGGGATACCAGCAGGGTGATCAACACGTTCGTGTTATCGTGGAAACACCGACTCATCTCACGGGCCGCCAGAAGGAGCTCTTGAAGGAGTTTGCGGCTCTAAGCGGTGAGGAGGTCAATCCGCTATCGAAGGGCTTCTTCGACAAAGTGAGGGAGTTGTTCGGCTAGACCTGTCACATCGAGATATTCGACGCATTCCCTTCGGCTTTCCCGTCTCGAGACGCTTCCAACCGCGAAGGCATCAATCTTTTGGTTGACCTTGGCCATGACTGCGATTAAATAAGGATCGAATCTTATGAGCGAATCTGAATGGAACATCGACGCGACTGAAAGCCAAACCACGCAAGTCGAAATCCCCGACGTGCTGCCGCTGTTGCCGATCCGCGACATCGTCATCTACCCGTATATGATGCTGCCCCTGTTCGTCGGCCGCGACGTATCGATCCGCGCCGTCGAGGAGGCCCTCTCGAGAGACCGCTTGATTTTCCTCGTTGCTCAGAAGGTCTCGGCTGAAGAAAATCCAAACCCGGGCGACATTCATCGCGTGGGCACAATCGCCTCGATCATGCGCATGCTTAAATTGGCGGACGGCCGGGTGAAAATATTGGTACAGGGACTGTCCAAAGGTGAAATCGACACGTTTCTCCGCGAACGCCCTTTCTTCGAGGTGAAAATTCGCAAGGTCATGGAACCGACTCTGGTGGAGGTGCCCATCGAAGTCGAAGCCTTGATGCGTACCGCGAAAGAAAAGATCGAGCAGATCTTGAATCTCAAGAACCTGCCGCCGGAAATCGTCATGGTCACGGATAACATCAGCGACCCCGGAGTACTGGCGGATCTCGTCGCGTCAAACCTCAGGCTGAAAATCGAAGAGAGCCAAGGCATCCTGGAAATCTTCGATCCCATCGAGCGTCTCAAGAAAGTGAACGAACTCTTGAGCCGCGAACTGGAACTCTCGACAATGCAAGCGCGCATTCAAAACCAGGCCAAAGAGGAAATGAGCAAAAGCCAGCGGGATTACTACCTGCGGGAACAGCTGAAACAAATCCAACAGGAACTTGGCGAAGGCGATGAGCGGACGGAAGAGATCAACGAACTCAGGAAGCAGATCGAAAAAGCCAAAATGCCTTCGGAGGTAAAGAAAGAAGCCGACAAACAACTCAAGCGGCTCGAACAGATGCATCCGGAGTCCTCCGAGGCATCGCTCGTGCGGACCTACCTTGACTGGCTGGTCGATCTTCCCTGGAGCAAAAAAACCAAGGATAACCTGAACATCAAAAAAGCCAAGCAGGTATTGGACGAAGACCATTACAACCTGGAGAAAATCAAGGAGCGCATCCTCGAATATCTTGCCGTGAACAAGCTCAAGCGCAAAATCAAAGGACCGATCCTCTGTTTCGTCGGTCCTCCGGGTGTGGGCAAGACCTCTCTGGGCCGCTCCGTCGCGCGCGCTCTCGGAAGGAACTTTATTCGCATCTCGCTCGGCGGCGTGCGAGACGAGGCTGAAATTCGGGGGCACCGCCGGACCTACGTTGGCGCGCTCCCTGGCAGAATCGTTCAGGGCATCAAACAGGCCGGTTCGAACAATCCCGTATTCATGCTGGACGAGATTGATAAAGTCGGAGCTGATTTTCGTGGCGATCCGTCGGCCGCACTGTTGGAGGTTCTCGACCCTGAGCAGAATCATAGCTTCAGTGATCACTACTTGAATCTGCCCTTCGACCTCTCAAACGTTCTGTTCATCTGCACCGCCAATCTCATGGATCCCATACCGCCCGCGCTGGCGGACCGGATGGAGGTGATCCAGCTATCCGGTTACACAAATGAGGAAAAACTGGAAATTGCCCGCAAATACCTTATACCGAGGCAACGGGAAGACAACGGGTTATCCTTGAAACACCTGGAAATCTCGGATGACGCCGTCCTGCGTATCATTGCCGAGTATACGAAGGAAGCAGGTCTGCGGAATCTGGAGAGGGAGATTGCTTCCATTTGCCGCAAGGTGGCGCGCAAGGTAGCCGAAGGCAAGATCGATGTGACGCGCATCACGCGCGCCAATCTTCATTTGTTTCTCGGTTCGCCGAAGTTCTTGCCGGAGGCCGAACAAGAACATCATGAAATCGGCGTCGCTACCGGCCTGGCTTGGACGAGTACAGGCGGCGAAGTGCTATATGTCGAAGCTTCACTTTCTAAGGGTCGGGGCAACCTGACGTTAACGGGCCAGCTCGGTGACGTCATGAAAGAGTCCGCGCAGGCGGCCCTGAGTTACGCCCGCGCGCACGCAAAAAAATTGGGCATCGAGGAAGACTTCTATCAAAAGGTCGACATCCACGTTCATGTGCCAGCCGGTGCCATACCCAAAGATGGTCCATCGGCAGGGATCACCATGGCCACTGCTCTAATTTCGGCTCTGACCCGACGTCCGGTCAGCCGAGACGTAGCCATGACAGGCGAGATCACATTGAGGGGCCGAGTTTTGCCGATTGGGGGTCTGAAAGAGAAGTCTCTGGCGGCGTTTAGGGCCGGGATCACGACAATCGTCGTTCCGGAGCGCAATGAAAAAGATCTCGACGAAATTCCCAAACCACTGCGCCGCAAGCTGCGTTGGATGCTGGCGAAAAACATGTCCGACGTGCTCAAAACAGCGCTGCTCGATGGCCAAAACACCAAACACACCAGCAGGTCGGGAGGCCAGAGAAAAGCAGGCATTGCCGTGTCGAAACGCTTGCGCCAGCGAGCACTGCGGAAAAATCATCGGGAGAAACATATGCCGCTGCGCCCGTAGCGGCCGGGGTGCAGAGCCTTGCCACGCGCTTGGACCTAATCGAGCGATGATCTCTCCAAAGCGAATGCGATCGGTCTGCAGCTTGCCCGGCGGACAAGACTGGGAGGCTAAGACTCGCCGACCCAGCGCATCATGAAGCTTCGTCAAATAGGGGAGTTTGGATTGATCGAAAGAGTGTGCCGCACCGTCCCCAAAGGGCGCGGGGTCCGAATCGGCATTGGTGATGACGCCGCTTGGGTTCATAATAGATTTGGTTCATTCCTGGCCTCCACCGATCTCTTGATCGAGGGAATTCATTTCGATCTCAAGCGGATTTCTTTGTTCGCCCTCGGCTACAAGACCCTGGCAGTGAACCTCAGTGACATCGCCGCCATGGGCGGAACCCCGTCATATCTATTGCTGTCGCTCGGCATTCCCCCTGAGTTTCAAACTTCAGACATTGACGAATTCTATCGCGGCATTAATGCCCTGGCGTCGCAGACCCGAGTTGCTCTGGTGGGCGGTGATACTAGCATTGCACATTCGCTACTGATCTCGGCCTGCATTATGGGTGGTGCTCCACACAAACCGATCACGCGGCGCGGCGCAAGGGCGGGAGATGACATCTATGTTACGGGCACCCTCGGAGACTCTGCATTGGGTCTCCAGCTGCTCAAAAAAGGCGCGCTCCGAAAAACCGAGGCTGTTCAATTTTTGGTGTCACGCCATCATCAACCTACACCGAGGCTGAAGCTTGGCAGCCTCTTAGCGCGCGAACAGTTGGCGACGGCAATGATCGACATAAGCGACGGGTTGATGCAGGACCTCGGTCACATCTGTAAAGCCAGTGGGGTCGGCGCGATTGTTTGGGAGGAACAGTTGCCACTGTCTGCGGCCTACCGCAAATTTGCCGGCAAAAACAGCACAAAATATGCTCTGGCGGGCGGGGAAGATTACGAGCTCTTGTTTTGCGCGCGGCGGCGCGACCGCCAGCGAATCACAAGAATCCAACAGCGCAGCCATACTCCAGTGACCCGAATTGGCACCTGCATTGCCTCCGAAAAGGGAGTTAGTGTCATCGATCGAGGTGGGAAGCCCGTGGTGATCAGGTTGCAAGGCTACGATCACTTCAAGAGCACGCTACAAAGCGCATCGAGCCATCTGGCATGACCGCTGTCTCCTATCGAACAGGAATGATCCATGGACGTTGATGGACTGGTAAAACTGCTTGAACAAGTACAACAGCAGAAAATCCGCGTGCCGGATGCTCTCGCCCGTTTGCGCCATCTCCCGTTTGAGGACATCGGTTTCGCCAAAATCGATCATCATCGCGCGTTACGGCAAGGCTTTCCCGAAGTTGTAATGGGTCAGGGCAAAGGACCTAACGAAATTGCGTCCATTATCCGTGCCTTGCGGCGCCAGCGGACCAACGTGCTTGTTACCCGGGTCGCTCCCGAGAAAGTGGCCCGGCTCAAAAGCCTCGTCCGCGGGTTGACGTATCACCAGTCCGCACGAGCGGTGACGTGGACCTACAAACCCCCGGCATTGAAAGGACGCGGTCCGATCGTTGTCGTCTGCGCCGGAACGTCGGACATTCCGGTAGCGGAAGAAGCAGCGTTGACGGCAATGATGATGGGGAACCGAGTCGAAAAGGTTTTCGACGTGGGTGTGGCCGGCATTCACCGATTGTTTGAAAGCCGTCCCCAGTTGGATTCCGCTTCCGTGCTGGTCGTGGTCGCCGGGATGGAAGGCGCACTGCCCAGCGTAGTGGCCGGTCTGGTCAACAAACCAGTCATCGCAGTACCGACTAGCATCGGCTATGGCGCCAGTTTCAACGGCCTGGCCGCTCTCCTTGCAATGCTCAACTCCTGCGCGGCCGGCGTAACGGTAGTCAATATTGATAATGGCTTTGGCGCAGGGTTTGCGGCAAGTTTGATAAACCGGCTATAAAATGCGCCATCTTCTTGAAAGTCATGGTTGCGCAATCACTGGCGCACGCCAGCGCCAGGGAAAAAAACACCACTCGACTGGGAAACCTGCCGGAGTTCTCAATTCATGAGATAGCGGGATACTTTTCCGACCGACCCACGAACTCGCTCGGGTGTTAATTTCCATATCAACTAAGTTGACTCCACATGACGGATAGCTTAAATGGCTGGACAATGCCCAGATCACAAGGTTGCGATTGCAGTAAAGGTCAACGGCGATGAGTAACGAAAACATATACCGCGTTACGACGCGACAATCTGAGCTGGCAGTGAAAGTTCTAGGCAATTCACAAGCCAGCTTGTTTGTTAACTCGGCACTTGCACTTTTTGATCTGATGATCGACATGGACAAAGTGGAGGTTAAGGAGCGCTTGCCGCTGGAGCTCGAAGGCATGGATCGCGATGATCTCCTTGTAAACTGGCTGCGGGAACTCCTCTATCTTTATCAAGGCGGCGGCTATCTGCTCAGAGAGTTTCATATTAATGAAGTTAAGGATACACTGGTTCGGGCGGAGGTTTGCGGCGAAAAGATCGACCCCGACCGTCATGAGATTCGCAAAGAAATCAGCGCCGTAGCGTATCATAAAGGCCGGATGCAGCAAACCGGCAATCAATGGACCGCTCAAGTCATTTTTGAAATCTAGAACATGGGACAGTTGCCCGATACCGAGTACGAAGGGATTGCTCTGATCGCGGATCCGATTCACCGCTACATCCAATTTACCGTTCCGCAACAAAAGGGCGAAGTGACGGAAAAGTCGCTCATCGATTCTCCGTGGGTTCAACGCCTACGTTATATCTATCAGCTTCAAAGCGCCCGCTGGGTCTATCCTTCGGCGGAGCATAGCCGCTTTCAGCACTCCTTGGGCGCCATGCACCTCGCAGGCGAATTTGCCAAACACCTTTATCCCTCGCTGCGCAAGGTCCTCGGGGATGAGTGCCCGTCGGCGCCATACATTGAAGAATACATGCGGGTTACCGGACTGCTTCATGATCTCGGACATGGGCCGTTTGGCCATTTCTTTGATGACAACTTTCTTCAGGCCTACGACCTTACTCACGAAGACCTGGGGCAGCTTATTATCCAGAGATATCTGGGTGACATCATCCAGCAGCTGCGGCGGAGTCCCAGCGGCTCGTTTGCTCCCGGGGAAGAACTCCGGCCCGAAGACATAGCCTTTCCGATCAAAAAGAACGGGAAGGAAGACAATCGAAAACCACGTTGGTTAAGATTTCTCCAGCCGCTGACGAGCGGTATCTTCACTTTTGACAACCTCGACTATGTCGCTCGCGATTCCTACATGTGCGGCGTCTCGGTCGGTCCCGTCGATCGTGAGCGGCTGATTCACTATACATTTTTCTCTCCCAAGGGACTGACCCTTCACAAGGCCGGGAACGGCGCCCTCACAATGTTCCTGAACGCCAGGCTCTACCTTTACACCAACGTATACTATCACCGTACCACGCGGGCCATCGACCTCCACTTGCGCGAGATTTTCCCCGATACCATGCGGGTACTCTTCCCCGGGAGCCCCGTGGAACAGCTGGATGAATACCTTTATTTGACGGATTGGTCCTTGCTGGAAGAGGTCTCGCGGTGGCGTCGGAGTCGCGGCGAGCGTGAAGCGCTCGCGCGGGAGTGGGAGACGGTTCTTCATCGCGACGTCAAATGGAAAATGGCCTACGACCGAACGCTTTCGCTCAACGAACTTCGCTATGGTGTAGCGCTGATTCAGGATACCGATTGGGAGAAACGAATTCGTTCTACGTTACCGGAATCGGAACGGGATTTGATATTTAGGGTAGACATGGCGACCCAGGATCCTCGGCCAGAGAACCCGTTTGCGATGGGCAAGAAACAAATCTACATATACGATCCATCCACAACCGAAACAACTAAAGAGTCTCTGGCCGAACTCTTCGAATTCATTCCTTCCAAAGTGGTCCAGTTCCGCGTTTTTGCCCTGGACCATGATCACGACCAACTTCTCGCTGAGGTGGCCGAAAGGGCCCTCAAAGGACAAACCCCGGCCGTAAAGACGAGCGTGTAGCGCACAAAAAGACAGTTCCGAATCTCGGGTTCAGAGTCTCGAGTTCTCCATGCCAACACCAACCCGGAACTCAGAGGGAGAGCGCGGCCTTTACGCTACGGTGCCCGTGTGGTAAGAGACAACTCTATTGGGCAACGGCCACCTTGCATGAGTAAGGGAACCCAAGAATGAGAGATACAATCGTAGACGCCTTTCAGGAGAGCATCCGAGTCAAGGAAGCATTTCTACGCGACAATATCGACAATCTCATAATAGCGATCGACGCCATCGTCGCCGCCTTTCAGCGGGGCGACAAGCTGTTGGTATTTGGCAACGGCGGTAGCGCGGCGGACGCGCAGCATCTTGCTTCAGAGTTCGTGAATCGCTTTCTCACAGAACGGCCACCGCTGCCAGCCATTGCTCTGACCACCGACAGCTCTGTCCTCACGAGCATCGCAAATGACTACGATTACAGCCAGGTTTTCGCCAAACAACTAAGGGCGCTCGGCAGACAGGGAGACGTCGCGCTGGCAATCTCAACGAGCGGCAACTCCAGCAACGTTCTGACGGCAATCGAAGCGTGCAAAGAACTAAAGATTCAAACCATCGGACTGACGGGTGGAGACGGGGGCAAGCTGGCCGGGCAGGTCGATTGCCTGCTACGGGTGTCGGCGGTTCGAAGCACCCCGCGCATTCAGGAAACCCACATACTCGTCGTTCATGTCATCTGCGACATGGTGGAACGAACACTCTTCCCTCCGCTCTAGCGTGTTCCTGCAATTTGATGTTGAAAAAGAGATTCAGAGCGCTGGATTTTTCCAAGGTCAGGACCTATCCGGTTAAAAGCCGCTTCAGCAAAGTTCAATTCTCCCAGCTAGGAAAAAAACCTGAGCGGGGGGGCCGTGTTCGTTCCCTGATTAAGGGGCTGCCGGACGTTTTAGCCGCGCGCAATCTGAAGGCGATAGCGGTCAAGATCGCGCGCGCACACCGCGCTAACAAGACAGTCCTTTTAGGCATGGGGGCTCATCCGATCAAGGTCGGTCTCAGTCCGCTCATTATTGATTTCATGGAACGCGGGATCATTGATGCCGTGGCACTGAACGGCGCGGGTGTCATTCATGACTTCGAACTCGCTTTCATGGGCAAGACCTCCGAGGAGGTGGCAGACACCCTCAGGGACGGAAGTTTCGGCATGGGCGAAGAGACCGGCGCCTTCATCAATCGGGCAATTCTTACTGGATACCAAAAGGAACTCGGACTGGGAGCGGCGGTAGGCGAGGCCATTCTTAAATCTCGGCTGCCACATCGTAAGCTGAGCATTCTCGCCACCGGCGCTCGCCTGGGAGTGCCCGTTACCGCCCATATCGCTATTGGCACAGACATCATCCACATGCATCCACATGCCGACGGCAAGGCGCTGGGTGAATCCAGCCTCAAGGATTTCCGCACGCTAGTTTCAGTAGTCGCGACTTTAGAAGGGGGAGTCTATCTCAACTTCGGCTCGGCGGTCGTGCTGCCGGAGGTGTTCTTAAAAGCCGTTAGTCTGGCGCGCAACTTGCGCCATCCGGTGCAGCGACTCACAACGGTTGATTTGGATTTCCTGGCTCATTACCGCCCACTGACCAATGTCGTCAACAGGCCGACTCTCGGCGGTGGCAAGGGCTACCATCTAACGGGCCATATGGAGATCATGGTACCACTGCTGTTCGCCGCGGTCCTGGAGGAAATCTGAAACGCGCTGCTCGGTATCTGCTTTTCGTTACATCGATGACTGTTGCTCCACATGCTCATCACTCTCACAACAGATTTCGGCTATAAGGATTCCTTCGTTGGCATCATGAAGGGAGTGATCCTGAGGATCCATCCCGAAGCACAAATCATCGATCTGACCCACGGCATTCCGCCGCACGACATAACGGCAGCCGCCCTGAACCTGAAGTACGCGATCCCATACTTTTCACCAGGAACAATCCATGTCGTTGTCGTGGACCCAGGCGTTGGAAGCGCCAGGCGACCGATCTTGATTCAATCCGGCGGAAACTACCTCATAGGTCCAGACAACGGTGTGCTGAGCCTGGCAGTTGGGGGAGACACGTCCACTGTGATCACTCACCTATCCGACCGCCGCTACCATCTAAACCCGGCCAGCACCACGTTTCACGGCCGGGACATCTTCGCGCCGGCAGCCGCTCATCTCGCGCGCGGCACACCACCAGAGGAATTCGGTGAACGTCTGGAAGGCTTTGCCCGCTTGCGTTCGCCCGCAGTCATTAGAGCGCAATCCGCCATCGAAGGAGAAATCGTCTACATTGACGCCTTCGGCAACCTGTTTACAAACATTGCCGAGGCCGAATTGGGCCACAATCAAAAGGAGACATTGGTCGTTTGCCTCGACCGATTCGTCATTCAAGGGATAGCGCACAGTTATTCTGCGCGCGCGAGTGGTGATTATGTCGCTGTCATCAACAGTTGGGGGCTCTTGGAGATTGGCTTAAGCGGCGGCAGCGCACAGCAACACAGCGGCGCCAAAGCAGGGGACAAGGTCAAGATTTTGATGCGTTAAGCGAAGGAGCATCCTATGCAGGGCCGGCTAACCTGGGATCAATACTTCATGACTATTACACAACAGGTGGCAGAGCGATCGACTTGTTGCCGCGCCAAGGTCGGCGCAGTGATCGTGCGTGACAAGAATATTTTGGCGACGGGCTATAATGGCGCCCCTGCCGGCATGCCACACTGCACGGATGTGGGTTGCCTCATTTATCAGTCCCGGACACCCAACGGAGAAATTGAGGAAAACTGCTTTCGTACAATCCACGCGGAGATGAACGCCATCGCGCAAGCGGCAAAAAACGGCTCAAACATCAAACACGCGGCGATTTACATTACCCACACACCCTGCATCCATTGTCTCAAGGTCCTGGTGAATACGGGAATCAAGGATATTTATTATATCAAGGCGTACAAACTGCACACGTTGGAAGAACTGTTGCGCTACACGCAGGTTCAGCTGCACCAGGTCCAATTACCGGTAGAGCCAAAAGAATAAGGGCGGGACACTTCCCGCCCTTATTCTTTTTTCGATACAACGCTCAGATCTTGCCCTGCAGCAGAATAGCAATGACGAAACCGTAAAGGCCCAAGGCTTCGAGCAAGGCGAGCGCAAGCACGAGCGGCAGGAAGATCCTGTCGGCCGCATTAGGGTTGCGCCCGATGCTTTCCATTGCCGCCGCACCGACACGACCCTGGCCGAGAGCGGCCCCGATAACGGCAAGGGCGACGGCGAGGCCTGCAGCGACGGCTATGCCCACCCTTGAGGCCTCTCCGATTGCAGCTGCCGGCGCCTCCGCGGCGAACGCGACGGCGCCGCTCACCAACCCAACGCACAGCACCACCATAAAAGCGCACAGCTTCTTCATGTTCCCTCCTTTCCAGCGAACTGGGGCCCCGGTGCTTCCTCTGTCATCATCCTCTCCCCGCGCGGCCTGTCCGCTTAATGATGTGACTGCTGTTCGTGTCCTTCATCGTGTCCATGGCTCAACGCCATGGACACGTAAATCATGCTCAACAACGTAAAAACAAAAGCCTGAATGACTGCCACGAGCGCGCCCAGGAAGTAGAACGCAACGGGCACGACTACACCGGTGAGATTGATAAAAGCCTCGATAACCTTATGATCTCCCATGATGTTGCCGAACAGACGTAAAGAGAGCGACACCGGGCGGAAAGCATGGGAAAAGGCTTCCAGAATGAAAAAAAAGCCGACCGAGAATAGAAGAAGCGGTAGAAACAGGAGCTTGCCGATTATGCTTTTCGCGGGGAGAGTCGTCATCGGACCCAAGAAATGCCGCGCATAGCTTATACCTTGCTCGCGCAGACCAATGACGTTGTAACCGATAAATGAGACCAGAGCCAAGCCAATGGTCGTGTTCAGGTTTCCCGTTGGTGGAGCAAAGCCGGGTAAAAGGCCAAAAAGGTTCGCCAATAGAATAAAGAAAAAAAACGTCCCAAAAAACGGCACGTACTTGCGCCCTTTCTTGCCAATGACTGCATCGCTTTGAGTAATGATCAACTGCACCAGCAGCTCGGCAATGTTGCGCACACCCAAAGACTCCACAGGAATGAGCGGATCCGCCGCCCGGCGCAAAGCCCTGCGCGCCAACACGGCAAATACAAGTAAGGCGACGGCAGCTATCAAGGCAAAAAACGTGTGTTCCGGCACCAGGTGGTACCATGGCTCTGAAACCAACTCATGCCAGGTAAACGGATGATGTTCCATTCATGAACTCCGCAGCGCCATTCCAGTTCTGACGCCCTCCACGAGTATGGCTAAGATGAGCATGGTCACCCCGAGCGCGAAAGAGACTGCGTCGAGGGTGAAACGAGAAAACAAGGCGATAAGCAGGGCCAAAAAAATGACCGTTTTCAAAGCGAGCAACCCCACGCCAATTTTGACTCTCCCATTCCTGCCGAGCGGCGTCAAAACGAGCGCAATACCATAGCTCAACAGCCAAAAGTTCACCCCCATAAACACGCCGCCAGCAAGGAGCGACAGAGTATCGCCCCATTGCGCAAAGGAAAGAATTCCCACCAGCACGGCGAGCAAAATCCCATGCCATGCCTCAATACGCAGAATGATTTTCTTCGGATCTAATCCCATCAGCGTTCACGAGCCAAAATCTTCGCCCAGTAAATCAGCCTTGCCATAGCCGCAATAAAAGCAATCGCTCCGAGTGTGAGCAACAGCCACGGCGACGTTTCAAAATACTGGTCCAGAAAATAGCCGACGAGCAAACCCGCGAGAACGGTGAACGGAAGTTCGAGACCGATCGCTAAATAAATTCCTGCCTTTCGAAAGAATGCGGTTCGGTTGTCTTGCTGGTTATTGGCGATTTGGGCAGCTCCCAAATGTCACTGGCAAGTTTTCTAACATGACGGTGAGCAGCGGTCAAACCGAAGCGCGCTCCTTAGCCCAGTCTGTAAAAGCGGCTACCGTCCGATCCAGATCGGCTACGGAATGCGCTAGAGAGATGAATGCCGCTTCAAAAGCGGCGGGCGGCCAATAGACTCCTCGCCGCAGCATGCCATGAAAAAAACTGGCAAAAACTTTCCGATCACACGACCTTGCCTGGCTAACATCGCGCACATGGTCAACCCCAAAAAACAGTGTCATCATTGAGCCGCAGCGGTTAAGCGCGGCGCGGATGCCGTACTTTTTAAGCGTATCGGTAAATCCACGCGCAAGGTGCTCCGCTTTTGCTTCCAATGTCTCATAGACCCGTGCGCCCTCCAGTTGGCGCAGTGTCTCTAAACCAGCGGCAACGGCCACCGGATTACCGGACAGCGTGCCAGCCTGATAAACCGGCCCCTGTGGGGCCAACCAGTTCATCACGCGGGTGCGACCACCAAACGCGGCCAGAGGCAATCCTCCGCCAAGAATCTTGCCCAAGCAAGTTAAATCCGGTCTAACGCCATAAAGTTGCTGGGCGCCTCCGGGTGACAGACGAAACCCTGTGATGACTTCATCGAATATCAACAATGTGCCGTGCCGTCGAGTAATATCCCGGAGGAAACGCAAAAAACCCGGCAGGGGCGGTATCACACCCATGTTCCCGCATACCGGTTCGATAATGACAGCGGCAATGTCCCGACCATGCCGTGCGAAAAGACGCTTTAGCGAATCGGGATCATTATAAGTCGCCACGAGGGTCTCTTTGGCATACGCTGGGGGAACACCGGGAGTGCCTGGCAAGCCCAGCGTCGCCACACCGGAGCCGGCTTTGACCAGAAGCCCATCGGAATGCCCGTGATAACAACCATCGAATTTAATGACCTTCGTGCGGCCCGTGAATGCACGTGCCAGGCGCAAAGCACTCATGGCTGCCTCGGTACCGGAAGAAACTAGACGCAGTTTTTCAATCGACGGCACAAGGCGGGAGACCAACTCAGCCAAGGTGACCTCCAACTGAATCGGCGCGCCGAACGTTGTTCCGTGTTTCGCCGTCTCACGGATTGCGCGGAAGACATTGGCATCCGCGTGTCCCAGAATTAGGGGTCCCCAGGAACCCACAAAATCAATGTACTTGTTGCCATCGGCATCGAAAAGATAAGGGCCTTTACCGCGCGCTATAAATCTCGGTATGTCTCCCACTGCCTGCCAGGCTCGCACCGGGCTATTCACACCACCTGGAATTTTTTTTCTGGCGCGCCGGTAGAGCTTTCTCGATCGTTTGTTCAACATGGGCGATTTTGAGCTAACATCGAGCCGCGAGCCTGTCAAGTTGTGATTGAGGTAAAGAGTTCCTACTGAGGCGCGCTGTACTTGATAAGCAGGTCAACAGCAAAATTGCGGCCTTGGACTTTTTTAGTTGCAAAGGAATTTGAAAAGGATTATGACACTGCCTTCGGCAGGGCAGAAAATATTTTTTTCCTCATGTCCAACGTTAGTCGCATGGCCGCAGAACGCCGAAAACTTTGGTTCACGATTCCAGAAAAATTATCGATCGACAAAGATCCGAGTAAATCGGACGGTCTGTTGATAGTTCTGTTTCCAACTGTCGGTAAACGATTCTTGCGGCAGTCGTTTTTCGAGTTATCCACAGCTGTGGATAAGGTTGTTTGTAACTCAAGCAGGCGATTTATTATTGTAATTCAGTAGCTTATCAGGGGCAGATCATGGATGAGTTGTGGGAAAAAGCGCTCGGAGCTTTTCGCGAGCAGTTCGGCAAGCAAAACTTTGATACCTGGATCAGACCAATTCAAGTCGCCGGGCGCAATAAAAACGAAATAAGGCTGGACGTGCCGAATAAATTTTTCCGTGACTGGCTAACGGAGCATTTCATTCAACAGCTTGAGAAAATCCTGAGCTCCATTGCCCATCACGAACTCAAAGTCCACGTGCAAGTGAATCAGGACCTACAGACTCCAACCGTCGCTCAGCAGATAGAACGAAAAGAAGATCGTACGAAGGAAAAATTACCCAAAACCAGCAACTTAATTCCGAAGTACACTTTCGAAAACTTCGTCGTGGGCGCAAGTAATCAGTTTGCCCACGCAGCATCCGTGGCGGTAGCGAACCAACCGGGCGAGCACTATAACCCCCTATTTATCTATGGCGGTGTTGGCCTGGGAAAGACGCATCTGGCGAATGCGATCGGCCATAGCGCGGCGGCCAAACGCTCCAGTGTCAAGGTCGTGTATCTCAGCTCGGAGTCCTTTATGAACGAGCTCATTGCGTCTTTGCGAAGAGACAAAATGGACGAGTTCAAGACCCGCTTCAGGAATATCGATATCCTGATTCTCGATGATGTTCAGTTTATTGCCGGAAAAGAACGGACCCAGGAGGAATTTTTTCACACGTTTAACTCTCTGTACGAGTCGCATAAACAAATTGTCATTACTTCCGATAAATTTCCCAAAGAGATTCCAGGCCTCGAAGACCGCCTTAGAAACAGATTCGAGTGGGGACTCATTGCCGATATCCAGCCTCCCGACATGGAGACAAGAGTCGCCATCTTGCAGAAAAAAGCGGAAACCGAAAGCGTCCAGCTGCCGCATGAAGTGGCGATCTTCCTCGCGTCTAATATCGATTCAAACGTACGCGAGTTAGAGGGGTCGCTCACTCGTCTCGGCGCCTTTTCCTCTTTGACCAAGGCACCCATTACCATCGAACTCGCAAAGGAGGTGTTACACAATACACTGAGGGGAAGCCACAGAGAAATAACCGTAGAAAGCATTCAGAAGACCATCTGCGATTATTATAATATCAAAATAGGAGACTTAAAGGCGAAGCGAAGAACCAAAAATATAGCTTTACCTCGCCAGGTGGCCATGTACTTGTGCCGGAAGTACACAGAGACATCTTTTCCAGCAATTGGGTACAAATTCGGCGGCCGTGATCATTCTACGGTGATCCATGCCTCGAAGAGCATTGAGAACAAAGTGAAAAATGATCCGTACATGCAAAACACCATAGAGAAGCTGGAGCGTAATCTAAACGTCAAAAAGTAGCTGGGGATATCCTGTGGTTATCGACATCCTTGACTGTTGACATAAAAAGAATAACTGTCTCGAAGGACAGCTGGATGTGACATTACGGCAAAATCGAAGCAAATAGATCACAAGATACCTCGGTGAAAACGTGGGCTTATTTTCGTTTTATCCGTTATTCACAGCCCCTACTACTACTTCTAATCATTTATATATTAAAGAGCTAAGAAGAACCTGAGAGCCGTCTGGAGGCACGCACATGCAAATTAAAGCTAAGCGAGGAGACCTTCTCGCAACGCTTTATTGGACGCAAAGTATCGTCGAACGACGAAACACGATGCCTATATTGGCGAACGTTTTGATCGAGACACGTAAGGAAGAGCTTCGGATAACGGCAACGGATCTCGAGGTCGGTGTACGCGGCGAGATTGAAAGCGAAATTGAAAAAGAAGGTACAGTCACCGTTAACGCGAAGAAACTCTACGAAATTATCCGCGAGGTTCCTACAGAAGAGGTTCATGTAAAACGGCTTGAAAATGAATGGGTCGAAATCAGGAGCGGCAAGTCGATTTTTAAGATCGTTGGCATGGATGCGCGCGAGTTTCCCCAATTTCCCAGCTTTGACGCAAAGTCATTATCGACGACGGCCGCGTCGATTCTCCGAGGGATGATTGAAAAGACGATTTTTGCGGTCTCTACGGATGAGACGCGTTATGCTTTGACCGGTGTGTTTGTTGAACAGGCAGATGCGGGAAAAGTAAGGATGGTCGCGACCGACGGACACCGGCTCGCCTTCGATGAGCAAGCGTTGGGATCGGTTGGCCTCAACAAGGGCGTTATTCTTCCCCGCAAAGGCCTTTCTGAATTGAAGAAGCTGCTGGATGCCGCCGAAGAGGGCGTCGTCTCGATTGGGTTCAAGGAAAACATGGGCTTGGTGACGAAGGATAAGGTCGAGTTGTTTATGCGACTGATTGACGGTGACTTTCCCGATTACACGAAGGTCATCCCCAAGGGCAACCCGTACTTTGCGAAACTCGATCGCGATGAGCTTCTGCAGGCATTGAGACGTGTCTCCATTTTGTCCAACGAGCGCTACAAAGGCGTCAAGATGGATTTCACCGAGCAGAGGGTGTTGATATCGGCAAGCAATCCGGATCTGGGTGAAGCT
The DNA here is from genome assembly GCA_964410485.1 of uncultured Syntrophobacteraceae bacterium. Taxonomy (GTDB): domain Bacteria; phylum Desulfobacterota; class Binatia; order UBA9968; family UBA9968; genus CAYPHJ01. The sequence goes on along the minus strand of CAYPHJ010000019.1, from coordinate 15,534 downwards.
ACCGAAGAGGTGCAGGCCGAGTATAAAGGTAAACCGCTTTCGATCGGTTTTAATGCCCGTTACTTGATCGATGTCTTAAGCGTGTTAAACAGCGACGGAGAGATTGATATTGAACTCAAAGATGAGCTCAGTCCAAGCGTTATTCGCAAGAGCGACTCCGATGGCTACCTCTACGTGCTGATGCCGATGCGGTTATAATGAAAAACAAGCTCAGGCCGAGACCGAGGTTCAGCGCCTGCTTTCAAGCTGCTGCCGTATGCGCCGGCGAATCTTTTCCCCGGTCAAGAACCGTTTCGGTAACGCTCGTCGAGCGCGTATTTTTCGTTTAAACCGACGATTTGGTTGAAATCATCAAACGGCATCAGTCGATCGAGAATGGCAAGTGTTCCCCCATCCCGTCGCAAAGTTGAATAGACTTCAGTGAGAGACCTCGCAACCGCGTAGATGGGAGCGAGAGGCCAAACAATAAGGTCGAATCCGAGCTCTTTGAGTTCCCTGGGCGGCATAATCGGTGTCACTCCTCGCTCGAGCATATTAGCGACCAATGGTCCGGGCACGTGACGCGCAATGTCTTTCATCTCTTCTTTGCTTTCGGGTGCTTCTATAAAAACTGCATCTGCGCCAGCTTCTTTGAAGGCAAGGCCGCGTTTGATTGCTTCGTCTAGACCCAAAGCTTGGCGCGCATCGGTTCGGGCGACAATAAAAAAATCATGTTCTTTTCTCGCCTCTAGCGCAGCTTTTAGCTTATTGAGCTGCTCATCGAGGGGGATGACTTGCTTACCCTTCATGTGACCACAGCGTTTCGGCCAGACCTGGTCTTCGAGGAACATACCGGCAGCTCCGGCCCGCATCAGCTCTTCAACGGTGCGGATAACGTTGACGGCGTTGCCGTAACCAGTATCAGCGTCAATAATGACCGGAGTATCCACCACAGAGCAGATGCGCTGGGCGGCATTCACAACTTCGGTCTGGGTTAGCAGGCCGAAGTCAGGTTCACCCAGCAGCGTGGCCGAAAGGCTGTAGCCTGTAATAAAAACAACCTCAAAACCGGTCCGCGCGGCGATTTTTGCGCTCAGGGCATCATATACACCGGGCATGATGATTTGTCCGTGGTCTTCGAGGTAACGGTGAATCAACCTGGCTTTTTGCATGTTGCCTCCCCAGAGGTAATGGCTATAGGCTAGTTTGCCGTGGCTTTTGCTGGATTCGGCATGGTGCGTGCGCCGGCCCGGGGACGCTGTAATTGTGTCAACGACTTACAGCTTTAAATACGGAGTGCTCGGATTAGACAATGACACGAAAGCGAAAAGGATGCTGCGGTCAAGCGTCCGTGCCCTCCCCCCCCTTAACTGCGACGGCTGGACCGCCCAAACCCCCTTTGCGTCATGGGCTCCGGCTTTGGCGACGCGCGCAGGATCCTGGCAGACTTGAGGCCAAGAATGTCTTCCCCATAACGCGACTTATCGAGATGGTCGTATTTTGCTTTGATCTTTTGGCGAATTTGATGGCGTTTAGCCATAGTAGTCCGCGCAACTTTAAGGTCGGTCAAATCAAGCAATACGTCGGATTTATGACCTCGGAGTGTGAGATGTAAAGTAAAGCGAGAGCCATCACCCTCTCGGGTGGTATAGTCAATCTTCTTGTCGATGCTCCTCATAATGTCGCGCAAGACTGACTCTTCTTCTTGATATAACCCTTTTCCAAACATAGTCATTCTCCGCTGGCTGCTTTGCAGTTAGAGTCGCACACACATACGGAGCGCCGTAGTACGATCGATAGGATCCCGTTCCTCGGAATTTACGCCAATACACAGGCAAGATCAATCAAGGGAACGGACGGGCCTAAAAGGGCTCGACGTATGGACGGAGATCAAGTTCATGGGTCCAGGCGTCGCGCGATTGTCGCATGACTTGCATAACAGCCGCGGCAATCGCGTCGGGGGACAGCAGTGTCTCTTGAGTGCGTGCTGGCTCACGAGCGCGCAATCGTGGAGTGTCGATCTGCCCGTCAATAATTACATGGACTACATGAATGCCCTTGGGGTGGAATTCACGTGCTAAGGATTGCCCCAAGACGCGTAGTGCCGATTTGGCGATCGCCAGCGGCGCAAAGCCAGCCCGGCCTCTGAGCGCGGCAGTGGCGCCGGTAAGGGAGATGAAGCCTTCTCCGGCCGCCAGCATGTCGGGAATGGTTGCCTGAGCAAGATGGACAGCACCCATTGTTCCAACGGCAAACGACCGTTCAATTATTTGCGGCTCTAGCTGGAGGAATGGGCCGCGACCATAGCCACTTGCGTTGTAAGCGAGTGCGGTCACTCCACCCAATTGCCGGTGAACTTGATCCAGCGCGTCCTTGACGGCTTGTTGTTGGGTGACGTCGGTGGGCACGATAAGCGCCCTGCCCCCCCCGGCGCGGATCTCATCCGCTACGGGTTGGCTCGATTGTGCCCCACGGGAAAGAAGAGCCACGGAATAACCTTCCCGAGCCAGTGCACGGGCCAGCGACGAGCCCAGGCCCGGCCCGACGCCGGCAACTATTGCGGTCGGCATTTCCTACTTTACCTCAGTTGGTGCAAAGAGATCTTCGAGAGGCATTTTTCGGCCGATCAATCCCTGCTCAAATGAATACTGCATCAAACACTCGAGATTGTTGCGGTTGGTTTGAGTGAGTCCATATTGCCACGGATCCGATCCCAGGAACTCCTCCTGTTCTTCAAGGGCATGACGAAACCAGGCGAGCGGGACGATTCTGGGATTCTCCAGTCTTTTGTACGCGGCCTTTTTTGCCGCCTCAAAAGCCTGGAGTAGATTTATTGCAACCCACGGGTGACGATCAAGGATCTCCTGCTTGATGGCGGTCGTATGCATGATCGGAAAGATCCCGGTGCGTCTGTAGTACTCCATTTCGATTTCCTTGTAGTTGGGAAAGAGCCGGGTTACCCTCTGATCCTTGCGTAAGACTGGGCCGATAATTTCAGGATGGATCACGGCATCGAGCTCGCCCGCAACGAGCATGTCTTCGACGTCTTTACTCGACGGAATACGGACGAGCGAAAGATCCTTCGGCGGTGTAAATTCCACTTCCTCCTCGTCCTGCTTAAACCATTGAACCCGCCGGTGGGGCAAATGATAATCCTGTTCCAAGATACCTCGAATCCACAGATTAGCGGTGGCTGAGAAATTGCGCAGGCCCACTTTTTTCCCGATCAGGTCCGTCGCTTTGGTTATCCCTTTGCTTGCATTGAGGAAAACAAAGCTGTGGCGGAAACGCCGGTGCAAGAAGACCGGAATGGCAGTCAGTGGCAGGCCGCTGAACCTGGCGGTCAGATAATTCGACATGGAAAACTCGGCGACGTCAAATTCGCGGTTCCGAGCCATGCGCCAGTGGCGCACGTCCGAAGTCATATCGGTCAACACGGTCAGCTCGATACCATCCGGTTGCACGGTGCCCTCTTTGAGCGCCCGAATGATCTCATAGTCGCCGCAAGCCAGTGTCAAGTGTAGTTTCTTACTCATGCGGCCTCTCTAACACGGTTCGCCAAGATTTTCCAAGACTCCTGCGATGATAGGGCCAGAAAAGGTGCTTTTGCTATATCGACTTGCGGAACTTTTTTGCGCGCCGCACGAAATAATCCCACATCGAGGTCAGACGGTGCGGCGTGTAGATCTGTTCGTATTTGATCTTGGCTTCTTCATCGGTGGTCCACGAGGGATCGCCCGAGCTCGTCGCGAGGAGTTGGATGCGCGCTGCCTTTTCGAGAAAAATAGCGTATAAAGTGGCCACCTCGATGCTCTCGCCGACCACCGTAGAACCGTGATTCTTCATTAATACCGCCCGGCATGGACCAAGACTTTTCGCAAGTTCGTATCCTAACTCGGGTGTTCTGATCAGTGCGGTCGTGTAGTCGAACATGGGCAGGCCTTCATAGAAAATGTTCCCTTCGTGGCTGATTGGACGAAGTTGTTGACCCAGCGCGCCAAACGCGGTGGCATACGGCGGATGTGAGTGGACCACGCAATTTACGTCAGCTCGACTTTTGTAAATCTCCGTGTGGATAAACACCTCAGAGTGCCGCTCAAACTTGCCTTCCACCTTCTTACCGTTCAAATCGACGACGATAATATGCTGCGACCGAATTTCTTCAAAACCAAAGCTGTGAGGCTTCATGAGAATGCGATCCTGACCGGGGATCCGCACCGAAACATGTCCGAGGATGTTGTCCCAATGCCCCTCGTGAGCGAGAATATTGCAGGAATACGCGAGAGTCTCCTTCAATTCTTTCATGCTGCTCATAGGTTCTCCTGTTGGTGTCGGTAACTTTGGTGCTCCTGTGCGACCGGCGTTGCCGCGCTCCATTTGCGTTTACGAGGTCGCGTTTACAAGTTGATCGCTGAGTAGCCTCGGCATTCACCCGAACTACCCTGGGCCACGCAGCCTGAAGCGCTGGATTTTGCCGGTGACCGTCTTCGGCAGGTCGTCCACGAACTCGACCCAGCGGGGATATTTATATGGGGCAAGCTTGGTTTTGACGTGGAGTTGAAGTGCGTTTTTCAAGTCGTCCGTCGGTCTATATTCATTCTTGAGCAAAACGTAGGCTTTGGGCTTGATTAGTCCATCGGCATCTTGATCACCGATTACCGCGGCTTCGAGCACCGATGGATGTTCCATCAAGATATTCTCGATTTCAATTGGTGACACCCACAGACCGCCCACTTTGAGCATGTCATCAGAACGACCGCAATACCAGTAATATCCATCGGCATCGCGATAGTACGTATCTCCGGTCTTGAGCCATTCACCCTGCATGGTTTTTTTGGTTTGCTCGTGCTTGTTCCAGTAGTATGGCGAATTGGCATCCCCCTTGACCATGAGGTTGCCGACTTCGCCTGTCGGAACTTGCTGTCCCTCGTCGTTGACGATTTTGGCCTCAAAGGCGGGCGTTACTTCCCCGCTGCTACCAGGTTTGGCCCGGCCGGGCCGATTCGCAAGAAAGTCATGGGTTGCCTCGGTAGAGCCGACGACGTCCAAGAGCTCCGAGCCGAAACGCTGCTTCCAGTGATGGAACAATGCGGGCGGGAGGGGCTCGCCCGACGATAGGCAAATCCGCAGCGAGCTTAAATCATATTTTTTTTCGACTCGAAGCATGCGGGCATAAAGAGTCGGTACAGAAAAGAAAAACGTCGGCCGATATTTCTCGATCACTTGAAGAATTTTCTCGGGGTCCGGGCGCTCCGGCCAGAGCACGGTAGCGCCGCCGACACGAAAAGGGAAGTATAGCGAATTCCCCAAGCCATAGGCGAAAAACAACTTCGAAGCGGAGAAGCAAATATCGGTTTCGTTCATCTTCAGGACCGGCTTGACGAAAAGATCGGTAATGGTGATCATGTCGTGCTGCAGGTGGACGGCGCCCTTTGGTGACCCCGTACTGCCGGACGTGTAGCCCCAGAAACAAATATCGTCTTTGCTTGTCGCTTCGGGTTCGAGCCGGGCCGCGGAATTGGCCAAAAGCGCTTCGTATGAGTGTGTGTTTCGCCGCTGCTTGCCCACTACGATGACATGTTTCAAAAAGCGCGCCTGCTCGCGAACTTTATCTACTTGCGGCAGCGCTGACTCGTGGACGATGGCAGCGCGCGCGCGGCTGTCGTTGAACAGATAGAGATAATCGTCGGCCGACGTCCATGGGTTAGTGGGAATAGGAACAGCGCCGATTTTGATCGCGCCAAAAAAACTAAAGGCAAACTCGGGAGAGTCGGGTAGAACCAGCACGATCCGGTGCTCGATCTCGATGCCGAGGTCCTTCAGGGCGTTACCCGTTCGGTTCACGTTCTCAAAGACATCCTGGTAGGTGAGCGTCCGGTCTGGATGATAGATCGCTATGTTGCCGCCGCGACCGCGGGCGATATTTTCATCCACGAAGGTCGTGGCAGCGTTGTAGATTTGCGGCAAATCGAGATTCATAGTCGCGCTACATTTCAGATCTCACAGTCATGTTTCAGATGGCCAGATTTTGTCATCCGCAATTCTGAGATTTGAAATATTGTAATTTGAGGTCTCGCGAAGAGGCTTATTCGCCGCCCACCGCCTCCGATTGTGTTTCCGTCGCAATCACCACGGATTTTGAGTCGGTGTAATGCTCAATGGCTTCTTCCCCGTGCTCTTTGCCGAGGCCGCTTTGTTTCACGCCGCCAAAGGGAAGCTCGTCATAGATGATCTGAGCCGAATTAATCCATGTGTAACCGGCTTCAATATGCTCGGCGCCCAGCATGGCACGATTGATATCGCGGGTCCAGATAGAAGAGCCTAGCCCAAAAATCGAGTTGTTGGCTTGCTCGATGGCGTGGTCGAGGTTCTTCACGCGCACGATCGGCAGAGCGGGACCAAAACACTCCTCTTGCAAGATGCGGGACGCGGGATCGACATCGGTGACCAGGGTTGGCTTAAGATAGAAGCCTTTGTCGTAGTCATCACCCTTCGGACGTTCGGCCCCAGAAAGAACCTTGGCGCCACGCTTAACGGCGTCTTCGACCTGTTCTTCGACTTCCTGGCGCTGCTCGGCAGTATGCAGTGGGCCCATCAAGACGCCGGCCTTGAGGCCGTTACCGATGCTGATCTTTTTCACCTTTTCTACTAGCTTTTCAATGAAGGCATCCGCGATACTCTCGAACAGATAAAGGCGCTTAACCGCCAGACAGGCCTGGCCGCAATTAAAAAAGCGGCCGACCGATGCGGCGCTCACTGCGCGGTCGATATCAGCATCATCGCACACGATCATCGGGTCGCTGCCGCCAAGCTCTAATGTCACATGTTTGAAATCCTTGGCTGCCGATTGCATTACGCGCCTTCCGGTGTCAGTCGCTCCGGTGAAGCCGACCTTGCGCACGGTTGGGTTCACCAGTAATTCCTCACCAACGACGCTTCCCGGACCGGTAACGACGTTAAGGACGCCTTTGGGGCCGCCGCCATCCTGAATGGCTCTGTCGATGATCTCGCAGCAGCGAAGATCCGTAAGGGGCGTGGTGCTCGCCGGCTTGACGACAACCGTATTGCCGGCTAGCAGGGCAGGTCCTAGTTTGTTACCCATGAGTGAAACGGGGAAATTCCACGGCACTATCGCACCGCAAACGCCCAGGGGCTTGCGCAAAACCAGGCCGTGGCGGCCGTTATCGAGCACCACAGCGGCCGTGCGCAGGCTCTTTGCCATGCCACCGTAGTGGTCCAACGTGTGAACAAAGCGCCGAATTTCCAATATTGCCTCACGCATCGGCTTGCCTTGCTCACGCGTCAGAAGGGCAGCCAATTCCTTTTCCTGTTCAAGAATCAAATGTCCCGCTTTGAGCAAAATCGCCCCCCGTTTAGACGGCGCCATTTCCGACCACTTCTTGAGAGCACCCTGGGCAACATCGATGGCGCGGCGGATGTCGTTCACGGATCCTTTTGGTACACTATCGACGATTTCACCCGTGGCAGGATTGCGGACCGGTGTCGTCTCCTTCGATTCCGCATCCACGTGCGCGCTGGCGATGAACAGCTTGGCCATAAGATTCCTCCAATTAGATTCGGAAGTTAGAAAAAAATCACGTTAACCGAGGGTTGTCAATAATCGCGCTCAGATAAGGCGCCCAGGCTCACACCACAAAGTGTGAAGGATCTGCTTTTGAATGACCGACGACCGAGGACCGCTGACCGACGAACAATCAGATTCTTCGTCGCTGCGCTTTTCAGAAATGACATTGTGATAAGTCTGGTGGGCGACGGCCGGCCAACCTCCAACCCCCACTTTTCATAGGAGCTCACGACGCTTCAATTGGGCCGGCGTTGCGGTGATCGCCCCGTGAGTAATTCGCCTTCAGAGACAGCACCTTAGATCGCAACGACCTATCAAGAGGCGACCGCTTCCTTGAGGTAGCTCTTTCGTGACGGCGCTGCGACGCCCATGGTCAATTCGGCTATCTCGCTTCCACGCGCAAACCATACGCCATCGTGCTTGCGCATGTATTGAATCATCTCTTTTAGTGCTTTTGCACGGCCGGGACGGCTGGAGATGTACGGATGGATTTGAAAAGGGCAGAACGTTGGGCCGAGACTGGACTCTTCATATAACTCGTCGAAGAAGGCTTTCCATACAACCAGCGCATCCTGCGGATTGCCCGAGTCTCTGTGGGTGTAGACTCTGCCGTCGCCGAACGGGTGTCGCGGCAGCTCGACCAAAATACGATCTTCCTTTTGCCAGAGGAATGGTAAATCGTAAGCAAAGGAGTTACTGTTCCAGAGAAAACCGTGTTCCATTAAAAGCTCGAGGCTGTTAGGGCTCTGGGTGCAGGAGCGCCAACCCACCGGTCTCTTGCCTGTCCTTTTCTCGAGCATTTCGACAGTTTTGCGCATGACCTGGCGCTCTTCTTCGAGGCTAAGGTCGCGCGCCACCTCGTGGTGATACCCATGTCCGGCAACTTCGTGGCCCTTCTGTGCGATGGCTTTAACTGCTTCCGGATAACGCTCGGCAATGGCGCCACAGGTAAGGAACGTCGCCTTCACTCCAGTTTCATCCAAGATCCTGAGGATTCTCCAAATGCCGGTGCGTGGCCCGTATTCGCCCTGAGTCCACTCCTCATGATTGATTTTGCCATTACGGTCGGGTCTCACATCCTCCCCGCCTTGAAAGTCAAACGTCAATGCGACCGCCATGCGGTAACCTTCCGGCCAAGCCAGCTTATCCCTATTCAGATGGAGTTCTTGCATGATTGTTTCTCCCTTCCCACAGCTTTTTAATCCCCTTGAGGACCCCGCTCTAACTACTTGCATAACAAACCGGGCGGTGCTCTTGCAAGGAATTTGTCATGCAAAAGACGATTGGCCCTAGTAGTTCACGGCTGCTCGATTCTGCCTGCTCCGCGGCTGACAAAGTTGCTCGCTCACATGTGACTATGTTAACGGTTTTTATAGAGGACCGGTCATACCGGAATGGGGAAACGATTGCGTTAGTTTGCGAAGATCAGTCCCGGTGAAGGAGCGTAAACAATGAACTCAACAATAACGCAAGTTGCTGTTTTTGGCGGCGGCTGTTTCTGGTGCACGGAGGCAGTTTTTGCCGCGCTTCGAGGGGTCCACTCCGTCATGCCAGGGTACGCCGGCGGCAGCACGAAAGACCCGACGTACGAGCAGGTGTGCAGCGGAGCGACCGGCCATGCGGAAGTCGTCAGAGTTGAATTCGATCGGACACAGATAATTTTCAAGGATCTGCTGACGGTGTTTTTTGCTACTCATGATCCGACCACTCTCAACCGCCAGGGCAATGACGTGGGCACCCAGTACCGCTCCACGATTCTCTACGACAACGAGGAACAGAAACGCGAGGCAGAAGCGTTCATCAAGGAACTGAACGAGGCGAAGACTTTCAGCCGTCCGGTGGTCACTACGGTAGAACCGTTAGAGGAGTTCTACGAGGCTGAGGAGTATCACAACAATTACTACGCAAGAAATCCGTATCAGCCGTACTGTCAGTTTACGATCCCGCCAAAACTGAACAAACTGCACAAGCAGTTCGCGGCATTACTCAAGTCACACGCTAAATGAAGAGCTACAAGTCTCGAGTCGCCCTTCCACGGCGAGAGCCGGGACAACCACCCGAGCTGCGCCGAGACTAAAAACGTCCGCGCGAGATTATAACTTCCTTCAATATTACAGCCTTGAGCGGCCGGTCACGGCCGTCGCGTGGCGTTTTTGCAATGGTTTCAACCACATCCTGGCCCTTGATGACTTCGCCAAACACGCTGTGGCGGTTGTCGAGCCACGGGGTGGCAGACAAGGTGATGAAGAACTGGCTTCCATTCGTGTTCGGACCCGCATTGGCCATGGACAAAATGCCGGCCTTGGAATGTTTCAGATCAGGGTGAAACTCATCTGCAAACCGGTAACCCGGGCCGCCGGTACCATTTCCCAAAGGGTCGCCGCCTTGAATCATGAACCCTGGTATCACACGATGAAAGATGGTGTCGTTATAAAGTGGCTTTTTCGCTTGCTCGCGTGTCTTGGGATCAATCCACTCTTTGGTTCCGGCGGCAAGGCCAACGAAATTGGCAACGGTTTTTGGTGCCTTTTCATCGAACAACTGAACCACAATCACTCCTGCGCTGGTCCTGAGCGTTGCATAAAGCGGCTCTTTTTTGTCCTGAGCGTGTGCGCCTGGATACCCTGCGAACAGACTGAGGAGCACCCCTAAAAACAATGTTTTCTTTAGCATTGAAACCTCGTTCGTGCGTTGATCGACTGGAAAAGTAAACGAACCCCGTGCTCCGGTCAAGCGCGCGGCGTGACTACGATTTCCGCCGTCCTTTGAGCTGTGGGCTCTTTTGACAATGGGGTATCGGGATGCTATAGAGCAAATTTGCCCAGTTAGAGATCTCCCCAATGGCATGGTTTGATCGGAATCTCAGCGGAAAGAAGGATCCGGAAAGGGAGCCGCCAAAAGCTCCTGAACCGATGAAGGCGGCGCCGAAGATTAGCGCGCCAGATGCGGTCGAGGAGGCTTCGTCTGCCGCAAAGATGGAAGTTGTGCCAATACAAGCGGCGCCGGCTTTGGTCGGCTATCTATACAAAGGCAGCCGTGTCAGCGGCGAGATCACGTTTCAAGGGCATGCCAGGATCGACGGGAATGTTGAAGGAGAGATCCACTGCCATGGCACCTTGACGATAGGCGAGGGGGCGGAGGTGCGAGCCAAGATTTCCGGTCACGTTATCACTATTCATGGCAGAGTCGATGGTAATGTGTTAGCCAAGGAAAAGGTCGAATTAGTGGCGCCGGCGCGTCTTCATGGCAACATTGTAGCACCTCGATTGGTCATAACAGAGGGCGTGGTTTTTGACGGTGACTGCTCCATGGGAGTGGCAAAGCAAAAAGGTGGAGTCGCAATTTCAAGCGCGAGCATTGACAAGGCTGCGGCGGTTCGAGCGTCAAAGCTGGATTCTGATTAGCTGACTTCACGCTGTTCATCCCATCCCGTATCTTACGTTTAAACATAGTTAGCTGGGTTTTGTAAGGCAGACCGTCTTCCGCTCGCCAGGGGTTGCGCCATCCCCCAAGCGGATCGAGATTACAGTCGTAAGCGGGTCTCCATGATTACTTTAGACTATACCATCGCCTACCAGGTGCTTCTTACGATTGTGCTTTGGATCGCTCTTAGCAAGGTACTATTCCAGCCCTATTTAAAGGTTTTCGAACAGCGTGAGGAAAAGACTTTAGGGGCGCTTCACGAAGCCACCGATCTTGAGCGCGAGGGAGCACGACTCAAAGCGGAATACGAGGAGAGGATTTTCCGCGCACAGGAGAACGGGCGCTTGGCCAAGGAAGCGATTTTACAGGCCGCGCGCGAAGAGCGCGACAGAGTTCTAGCCAAGGCCCGTGAGGAGTCTGGCGCGCTGCTCGAGGCCGTTCGGGCAGACGTTCGTAAGCAACTCGAGATCGAGAGACAAGCTGTTGCGGCTGACGCCGCAGTGGTGGCGCAGGCGATGGCGAGCAGGATACTTGGGAGAAATGTAGCGTGAGCGTGTTGGAGTTTTTCACGGTAGCTCAGGCATGGGCCGCCCCTGCAGGGGAGCACCCTAGCAGCTCGATTCATGATATCTGGTTTCCGCTGGCCAACTTCCTCATTTTCGCCTACATCATAAAACGCTTTGCTTTGCCGATTGCTGCTGACTACCTTCGTTCCCGGCGGCAGGAAGCACTGACCGCCATAGCCAGAGCGGCCGAAGGGAGGCAGCGCGCCGAAGCTCTGGTCGCTGAATACCAGCAACGGCTCGCTCAAGTGGAGCACGAGACGGAGTCGATACGGACTTTACTGCAGCGAGACGCCGAACGAGAGCGCGGCAGGCTTTTACATGAAGCGGAAACCATGGCGACAAAAATCAAGGAGGACGCGCGCTTTCTTGCGGCTCAAGAAGTCAAGGTGGCACGGCAGCTGATTCGTCGAGAAATCGCCGAGCAAGCGGAGTCGCGCGCCCGGGAACTGATCCTGCGGCATTTATCGGCGACCGATCACGCTCGGCTGGTGCAACAGTTTATTAGCAATGTCGGGCAGGTTAGATGATTGAGGGTAGCTTAAGTCGGCGCTATGGCAAGGCGCTGTTTCAGCTCGCGCTCGAACAACAGCGTGAGGAGGCTCTCAGCGAAGAGATCGAGAGCTTCCGCGCGGCATACGTGGATTCGCCGCTCCAAACAGTGCTAAACAATCCAGGCTTTAATCTCGAGAGCCGGAAAAAAGTTCTTGGCTCTGTGGCCAAAAGCCTCGGGCTTTCCTCTCTGGCAGTGCACTTTTTGTTCTTATTGTTGGATCGGGATCGCTTGATCTATTTGCCTGCCATCGTGGATCGCTATCGGAGTTTGCTGAATGCCGCCAAGGGGAGGGTAGAGGGGACCGTGACCGGCGCTACCTCGCTTGACCCCGATATGATGGGGCGACTGCGGCACGTGCTCGGTGCACTCTCTGGGAAGGAAGTGGTGTTGCGCGAAGAGACCGATCCGGCTCTTATTGGAGGCCTATTGGTGAGGTTGGAGAGCACTGTTTACGATGGGACTGTGCGCATGCAACTCGAGCAAATGAAGCAGCGCCTCACGCGCGAGCCCTGAAGGAGTGGACTATGGATATCGGAACCGCGGAAATTAGCCGCATCATTAAAGAACAAATTCGCGATTACGACAAAGCTGTCGAGATTCAGGAAATCGGTACGGTACTTTCGACCGGGGACGGTATCGCGCGTATTTATGGCCTGGACAAAGTTGCCGCTGGAGAGCTTTTACACTTCCCGCACGACATCTACGGTGTTGCGCTGAACCTTGAAGAAGATAACGTCGGCGCCGCCCTGTTCGGTGAGACGCACTTGATCAAGGAAGGCGATACCGTCAGACGTACGGGGCGGATTGCCGAAGTTCCCGTAGGGAAATCCCTCGTTGGTCGTGTGGTCAACGCTTTGGGAGAGCCCATCGACGGGCGCGGCCCGGTGGATAGCAGAGAGCGGCGCCGAATCGAGATCAAAGCGCCGGGCATCGTGGCCCGGCAGCCGGTGAAAGAACCGCTGCAGACCGGACTCAAGGCCATTGACGCAATGATTCCCATCGGGCGCGGGCAACGCGAGCTCATTATCGGTGACCGGCAGACGGGAAAAACGGCAGTTGCTATTGACACGATGATCAACCAGAAGGGCGGCAATGTGGTATGTATCTATGTTGCCGTTGGCCAAAAACGCTCCACTGTCGCCCAGGTTGTGGACAAGCTTCGAGAGTCGGGGGCCATGGATTACACGATCGTTGTGGCCGCCACGGCTTCCGAATCCGCTCCTTTGCAATACATCGCCCCATATAGTGGTTGCACGATGGGTGAGTCTATTCGCGACAGTGGCGGCCATGCCCTGGTCATTTACGACGATTTGTCGAAACACGCCGTCGCCTACCGGCAGTTGTCTTTGCTGCTACGGCGGCCGCCCGGCCGCGAGGCTTTTCCAGGCGATGTCTTTTACTTGCATTCCCGCTTGCTCGAACGCGCCGCCAAGCTGAGCGATGCGCGCGGCGGCGGCTCTCTCACCGCGCTGCCCATTATTGAAACGCAAGCGGGTGATGTGTCGGCGTACATTCCCACCAATGTTATTTCCATTACAGACGGCCAAATCTTTCTCGAGAGCGATCTCTTTTACTCGGGCGTGCGCCCGGCGATTAACGTCGGCATTTCGGTGTCGCGGGTCGGTGGTAACGCGCAGATCAAAGCAATGAAGCAGGTGGCTGGAACGCTACGGCTCGAGCTCGCGCAATATCGCGAGATGGCGGCCTTCGCCCAGTTTGGTTCGGACTTGGACCAGGCAACTCAGCGACAGCTTCACCGCGGCAGCCGGCTGGTTGAGTTGCTCAAGCAAGGACAATATGAGCCGCTACCTGTGGAGAAACAGATCGTCATTATTTTTGCCGGAACCAACGGCTTTGTCGATGAGCTGCCTCTTACTGCGCTGAAAAAATACGAACAGGAGCTTTATTCCTTTATTGAATCAAGGCATGCCGATATTTTTTCCGACATATTGACCAAGCGTGAGTTGGATGGGGACCTGCGCGCAAAGCTGACGCAGGCGCTGGAAGAGTTTGACGGCTCGTTCAAAGCATAGTTGCCGGAACACCGCGCCTCGCGCAAAAAGGCGTGAAACGTGCCCTGGGTAACGTCGAACGAGGGCCGCCAAGGCGCGGAAACATCGTAATCTTTTCCATGTTTAGCGGTGCTTCGACCTTACTCAGGGCAGGCAGGCATGGCGCGACGGGAGGTTTTTGTCACTTTGTTCGGGCGCAACTGATTCTCAGACTACTGAGTGTCGGGACCCGAGAACAAAACTATGGCGACCCTCAAGGCGATCCGTAAGCGGATCAGCTCGATTCGCAATACGCAGCAAATTACCAGGGCCATGAAAATGGTGTCGGCGGCTAAACTGCGTCGTGCCCAGGATGCCGCCGTGGAAGCGCGCCCCTACTCGGATAAGATGCTGGACTTGTTACGTAATGTTGCAGCACGGGTGTCGCGCGGCGCTCATCCTCTGTTACGCATCCGCGACGAGAAGAAAATTCATCTCGTCCTTTTCACATCCGATCGCGGTCTTTGCGGCGGTTACAATGCCAATTTGATCCGGGCCGCGGAAGCTTTCATTCGCCGGGAAAGTCCGGCTAAGGAAATCCATCTTGTTCTGGTGGGGCGGAAGGGGGCGGACTACTTCCGCCGGCGCGGTGCGCAGATTGCCGAGCGCTACGTCAATGTTCTGGCGACACCGCCGGAGCAGTTGGCAGCGCAGATTGCCGAGCGGGTCATGGATCGTTTTGTCAAAGCCGATGCGGACGGAGTTTATATACTTTACAGCCGCTTCCGCTCAGCATTGTCACAGGTGCCGACACTCGAAAAGCTCCTGCCGGTGGCGTTGCCGGAAACTGAAGACGTCGAGCAGCTTACCGAGTACGTCTATGAACCCAGCGTCGAAGCGTTACTTGCCAGCCTTCTGCCGAACGTCGTGGAAGTCGCCATTTTCAGAGCCCTGCTGGAAGCGACGGCGAGCGAGCACGGCGCGCGCATGACCGCAATGGATGCCGCAACAACAAACGCGGCCAAAATGATGGGTTCATTGACGCTACAAATGAACCGGGCACGGCAGGCGTCGATTACACGGGAGCTTATGGAAATTGTCGGTACAGCGGAGGCCTTGAAGTGAGGAGCAATGGAGGACATGCAGGTATGAACAAGGGTAAAATCACCCAGGTGCTCGGGGCGGTTGTCGACGTGGAGTTTTCGGACAGCGCGCTGCCATCGATTTACAATGCGCTGAAGGTGAGCAACCCCGCAATCAGCGATGATCAATGGAATCTGGTTTTAGAGGTTGCGCAGCACTTGGGCGAGAATACAGTGCGCTGCGTGGCCATGGACACAACCGAGGGTCTGGTTCGAGGATTGGACGTTATGGACACGGGCGACGGAATTACCGTTCCGGTAGGCGAGGAGACCCTGGGGCGCGTTCTGAATGTCA
>CAYPHJ010000018.1:2855-55355 GCA_964410485.1 uncultured Syntrophobacteraceae bacterium | reverse complement strand
ACTTCGTGTACTAATAAATAAATAACCGGCAACGATTTAACGGAGATTCTCCGCCACCCAGCAGGCTGATCGGTGATCATTGCCAATCTCTCTCAGGGGCGGTACTTCCTGGGCACATCTCTCAATGGAAAACTTACAGCGCGGCCGAAAGCTACACCCACCGGGCAGATTCCATAGATCCGGTGGCTGGCCTTCGATAGGATCGAGCTTGGCTTTGCGCGGTTGATCGAGGCGCGGCACCGAGCGCAGCAGCCCGAGGGTGTAGGGGTGGCGCGGGTTTTGATAGATCTCTCTCGCGTTGGCGCTCTCAATTATCTTGCCCGCGTACATCACATGAACACGGTCCGCGTAGCGGGCAACCACCCCGAGATTGTGAGTGATGATCATCAGCGCCACGCCAAATTTGTCCGACAGGTTGCGCATTAACTCTAAGATCTGTGCCTGGATTGTCACGTCCAGGGCCGTGGTAGGCTCATCTGCCAGGATCAGCTTGGGCTTACAGCTAAGTGCGATGGCGATCATCACCCTCTGGCGCATGCCGCCACTCAATTGGTGTGGATAGTCGGAGAACCGCCGTCGGGGGTCGGGGATCCCCACGAGCTGCAGGAGTTCTAACGCGCGTTTTTTAGCCTCGTCCTTAGAGACGCTATCATGCGCCTCCAAGGTCTCGGTGATCTGCCGTCCAATCGTGAGGACGGGATTGAGCGAGGTCATCGGCTCCTGGAAGATCATGGCGATTTCCTGGCCTCTAATCCGCCGCATCTCTTCCTCATTGAGGGCGAGGAGGTCTATTCCCTGAAAGCGGATCTCGCCGTCCACGATCGATCCCTGCGGCTTGGGAACGAGGCGCATGATCGACAAGGCGCTCATCGTCTTACCGCATCCGCTCTCTCCTACTAGGGCAACCGTCTCGCCTGCGCAGACATGGTAGGAAATACCGTCCACGGCCTTGACGACACCCTGCGACGTGCTCAGGTAGGTCTTGAGATTTCGAATTTCCAACAAAGGAGTCATACGTGCGCAAACAGGAGTGGTTCTTAAAGCTTCCTGATGTTTTTTTACGCCTAAGTCAAGTGGACTGCGGCTGTGAACCGCGTGAAGGGAAGACGTCCAGGCAAGAGGAGAGGAGAAGATATCCACCTCGCTGCGCAACGACAGTAGCGCAGCGGATCTGATGGCTTGCGGGGACAAGGGAGAGGAGTAAACCTCTCCCTCCATCAATGCCGGTTGAGGCTAACTAAACTAAAAGGTATAGAGCAGCTGCAAGTGGAAAGTTGTTTGTTCCCTGTCCGCCCGCGTAGCACCGCGCCGAAAGACGCGGCGATCTGACCAGTCCTGGCGCACTTCAGCCCGACCAAGCAGCATGCGTGTAAAGCTGTACGAGCCGGTAAATGTCACTTCGGCAACCATAACATTTGTGCGCGTGCCGAAAGGCTCACCTGCGAGCCGAGCGCCATCGCGATCATTAAAAACTTCGCCGCGCAGGGCTGTTGAAAAGCGGTCCGTCCAGGAATAAGCAGCGATACCGCCAACTCCTTGCCATACGGCATTACGTGTGCCGTCCAATGAACCTCTGTCTTGGTACCCAAGGGTGTACTCCAACGACAACGCCAACGGATCAATCGGTTTGGCGGTCAACACATTGGACCACGCCAGCCGTGTCGTCTCCCTGCGTGAATCGGCAATCGTCGGCTCCTTGCCGACGATTATGTTACTGGCCAGCGTGACGTTCTCGGCGGGAGTAAGGCTTAAACCGCCGAGAAATGCCGGTGTGTCGCGGGTTACGCCCGGGTTGTCCCAGCCTGTTACCACGCCGGCGTTGACGCTTACGACTCTGTGCACCGGGTAGGTGAAGAGCACGCCTAAATGGCGAAATGGAATGGAGAAGTTAAACAGAAACGAGCGCGATATGTTGTCGTTATATTCGCCGGGGTTCAAGAGAATCTCTGTGCCGAGGGTCGTGACAAAGAAGCCGCCCTTCATTTGCAGGCCAGCCCCAACGGGAAGTGTGGTGGTCAGAAACGCTTCGCGTAGCTCGGCACGCGGCTCGTCACCGGGCTCCCTGCGCCAAAAAGTCGCTTCTCGGAGAAGCTGCGCGGACCGGCCAAAATCACCGGCAACGCGAAACCCAACGCCCCAATCTTGTTCGGGCTTTTCGAGTGTAATGTTGAAGTTATTGAAAACCAGTCTATTGTGATCCTGGTCGAAATATCGAAGGCTAATATGTCGGGGACTTCTTGGACGATTCGAGCTATAGTTATAGCCGGTGTCGAGATACGCGCCGATGTTTATACCCAGCGCTTTTTCGACGCTCGATTTTGCATCCGCAATGCCTCTGTCCAGCAGCCCGACACTGCCGTCGAGGCTGAGCCAGCCAGGCGCCAGTGGTTTCTCATCTTCTGCGTTCACGGGCGCCACAATCAAAAGCATGACCACAAAAAGACTCAAAGCCGTCACCGCTACTTTCATCTCAAAACCTCCTCAACCACTCGATGTAAATCTGACGCGTGGTTCGTCGTATTTTTTCTGATACGATTCTTCTGGCGACCTTTGCTATGACTTTCCTCCCTCAGGAGCCAGCACGTTCGCAGGGTGCGTTACACGCCGCGGTTCAGAGCTTTCATCGGCAGAGCCAAAGGACTTTGAGGCGCCCGACATGGTAGACACAAAGTCAGGATAAGCGATGTTTCCATGCTCGCCGATATCCAGGCCTTCGATCTCCTCTTCAGCCGATACGCGAATGCCGATCGTCGCGTCGATGATCTTCCAGAAGATCAGCGATGTAGCGAAAACAAAGACACCTACGGCGAGGACTCCCGCTAACTGAGCCACGAAAAGACCCGCGCCCCCTCCAAAAAAGAGACCGTTGCCCGTTGTGTCGGGGGTGAAGTGATCCTGAGCAAACAGTCCGACGGCAAGTGTTCCGAATATGCCGCAAATCAAGTGCACGGATATCGCCCCCACCGGATCGTCAATTTTGATCCTGTCAAAGAAAAGAACCGCGAGGACAACCAAGACTCCGGCAAAAAGCCCGATAATGAGCGCGCTGGGAATGCTGACAAATGCGCACGGCGCCGTGATCGCGACCAAGCCCGCCAGTGCGCCGTTGAGGATCATCGTGAGGTCCGGCTTGCCAAGCAGCATCCAGGCGGTGATCGAAGCTGCAATGACGGAAGCGGCCGCGGCGATATTGGTCGCCACCGCAATGCGACCAATGGCATCCGCATCGGCGGCCATAGTGCTGCCGGGATTAAAGCCAAACCAGCCAAACCACAGGACGAAAACTCCAATTGTCGCCAGCGCTATGCTGTGGCCCGGAATGGGAAGGGCTTTCCCTTCCTTGCTGTATTTGCCGATCCGCGGCCCCAGAACCAGCGCACCCGTCAAAGCAGCCCAACCGCCTACCGAGTGAACGACGGTGGAACCGGCAAAGTCGAACATGCCGAGTTCGGCCAACCAACCCCCGCCCCAAATCCAGTGCCCGCCGATGGGGTAGATAAGCGCCACCATCAAGAAGCTAAAGATGTAGAAGGCGCCAAATTTGATTCGTTCCGCGACTGCTCCCGAGACAATCGTCGCCGCGGTAGCCGCGAAAACAAGCTGAAAGAAGAATTTCGCCCACAGAGGCACGCCGGCCCAGTTGATGGCGGAATAAACTCCCTTATAGGCCTCCTCGGTCGCGGGACTGTTATCGGCGCCGCTCACAAACCATAAGCCCTGGGTTCCAAAAAACGGGTTGCCATCGCCAAACATCAGCCCCCAGCCTATGAGCAGAAACGCGATGGAGGCCACCGCAAAGACGATCATGTTTTTGGCAAGAATGGTCACCGTGTTCTTGGCGCGGCACAGGCCAGATTCAAGAGAGGCGAAGCCCATGTGCATGAGAAAAACCAGGATGCCCGCCATGAGCACCCAAACCGTATCGACCGCCACCTTCATGCCATCGACTTGCGCGAGGAGCGCCTGCGTGAAAGCGACCGGAGTCGTCGCCGGATCCGCCATTGCAGCGTCTGCAACTGCCGGCGCCCCGGGTGTCGCCGACTCCTGCGCGAGCGCGCCGCCCGTAACGAAAAACACGCTCAGAATGACTGTAAGCGCAATCAGAAACCCAAAGTTTTGTCGTGGATTCATCTTTCCCCCTGACCTTGGTCTTGATTTAAATGGCATCATCTCCCTTTTCTCCCGTGCGAATGCGGACCACTTCATCAACACTAGTGACGAAGATTTTTCCATCGCCAATTTTGCCGGTGCGAGCGTTATCTGTAATGACGCCAACAACCTTTGCCGCTTTGTCATCGGGCACCAGGATTTGAATTTTGACTTTAGGCAAGAAATCCACGGAGTATTCGGCGCCCCGGTAAAGCTCCGTATGCCCCTTCTGCCGCCCGAAACCTTTGACTTCCTCGACAGTCATGCCCTGGATACCCGACTTCGTGAGCGCTTCCTTGACCTCGTCCAGTTTAAATGGCTTGACAATCGCCTCGACCATCTTCATGAGGACTCCTTTACTGCGCGAAATAATGAACTTGCTTCGAATTCCGAGCCTCGTGAGCAAGCGCAATGCCACCTCGTAGGATTCGGCGTACAAGCAAACTTGTATGCGGAATATCTACCGAATCGATGTAGCCAAAGGCCGCGATTCGGATATAGGAGTTGACGCCAACATGCTTAAGGATTAGGCGACTCGCCTAATTTCTAAGCAGTGGCGACAATGGGTGGAAGAAAATCAAAGTTTTCGGTGTGTGAGGGCGGGCAATTGTACTCGAACTTTATTGAGATAACCGAAATCCACTTCGGCGATAACAATGCCAGAACCGTCCGGTGCTTCAGACAATATGCTACCCCAGGGGTCGATGATCATGGAACGACCGTGGGTTTCGAAGCTTGCTGGGTTTTTGCCAAACTGGTTCGGCGCGACTATATACACCTGGTTCTCTATCGCACGGGCGCGCAAAAGCGGTTCCCAGTGCGCCTGTCCCGTATAGGCCGTGAACGCCGAAGGAATAAAGATCAGTTGAGCGCCTCGTACAACCAGTGCACGATAAAGCTCGGGAAACCGCAAGTCGTAACATATGGTCAATCCCATGCGACCCAGGCCAGTCTCGGCCACAACGATTTCGCTCCCAAACTGGCGCGTATCGGATTCCTTGGCGGTCACTCCCCCCTCGATCTCCACGTCGAACAAATGGATTTTGCGATACGTCGCCACCAGCCGACCCTGTGGGTCAAACAGCAGGCTTGTGTTGTAGATCTTGTGGCTATTGGGAATTTCCTCGAGAATGGAGCCGCCGAGCAAATAGATGTGCAGTTCTCGAGCGAGGCTTGCCAGTGCCTCCGTGGTTGGGCCCGCAATGGGCTCAGCGAATCTCCACTCCTCTTTTTTTTCACCTCGCCAGATGAAGACTTCGGGAAGGGCGACCACCTGCGCGCCTCGAGCCGCAGCGGCACGAATCCATTTGGCAGCTTGCGCCATATTGTCCGCCTTGTCGCCGGAGGCTAACATCTGGACTGCTGCAGCGATAAACTTCATGTTCACGTTTGAGGCTCGCGCTGGTGTTCGATCTCAAGGTAACAAACAAGACCGTTCGAATCCAACGATAACGAGGCACAAATTACCGGTTCAAAAACACCGGGCAGGGGCTCTTTCGGAGCACGTATTCCGTCGTGCTCCCCAGGACCATTTCGATGATCCGACGATGGCCATAAGCGCCGATAAAGAGCAGATCGTGATTAAAATTCACCAGGTAGTCGACGATTTTTTGCTCGGGATAACCGCGCGTACTCTCGTATCGAGTGTCGATGGCGTAAGAAGCGAGGTAGGCCGCAGCTTGCTTCAAGTTGTTTTCCGCCGTGTTTTCCTCCTTGGCAATCGTCAACACGGTCAACGGCAACTTGAGCACGGCGCAGAATTCCGCTGCCGACTCCATCGCCGCGCTCGCGCGTTGACTGCCGTCGTACGCAAGCAAGGGGCGCTCGATTGTTTTAAATTTTCTTGTGGAGACAAAAACGGGACGGGGGCATTTCCGAGTCACCGCTTCGGCCGTCGTTCCGAGTAGGCCGGTGGAAAATTCTTCGTTGATCCCGCGATGACCGATAATCACGAGATCGGCGACTTTGGAGCGTTCACAAATTTCGTCGGGGATGATTCCAAGGTCGAGAAACGTCTTGTGCTTAATTCCTCTCTGCTGGCAGCGTTGCGAGAACTCCTCGAGTATGAGCCTGCCTCTTTCCTCTAGGGCCTCGCGCATCTTCGTGGAAAAATCGAGATACGGCTCAAAACCGAGCGACCCCGAAATGTCATGGAATAAGGTTCCTTCAACCGAGATTGTATCGACCACGTGCAGCGCGAAAAGGGAACCCGCAAATTTTTCCGCCATCCATATCCCATACTCGAGCGCCGCTCTGGAGTGGTCGGAACCGTCGAGGGCCACCAAAATGTTCTTGATCATTTTGTCCTCCGACTAGCTCGGAACGCTATGGCGGTTCCATCATAGTCCGCCACGAATTTGTAAGTAAAGAAGGCGCCGGTCCCATTTTACAAATCAGCGGCCATGGGAGATAATAGCCGGCAACTGAGGGTTTGCCTTATGGGACACGCCAAGAAGCAGCTTGAAGCCCGTCTGCAGGAGTTAATCGGTATCGCCAAGCACATGAACATCGAAGTTCGGACCGAGAAGCTACTGCGCGATGTAGGCTACCGAGCCCGAAGCGGGCGCTGCCGGGTCAACGGGCGGGACCTCATTCTCCTCGATCGAGACGCTACGATGAGCGACCAAGTGGAGTTTCTCGCCGCCGAACTGGCCCATCGCAAGGCCGCTAGCGATTAATGGGTCTCCAGCCTTTCTGATCGCCCTAGCAGGAAAAAACCTATTGGACCCGGAGTTTTTTTGCCGCCTCAAGGCCGAGAGAAAACTCAGAAGTTCCTGCCTTAACGCTCATGATGCCCAGCGATGGCGCAACATCGAGCACCTTGATTTTCGTTCCGGGAAAGAGCCGGTGCTGCTGTAAAAACCCCAACAGACGGGCGTCGCGCTCGCCCCATTCTGGAATACACATGAATGTCACTTCCCCTCCCGCCGGGACGCAGTCCAGGGGGATCCATTTTCGCCGTACCGGCGAACCGTGACCGGGTATGGGATTCCCGTGGGGACACGTTGTAGGTTGGTGTAGGAGCTTTGCCAGTCTCTCTTCAACCTCCTCGGAGATCGCATGCTCCAAGCGA
Organism: uncultured Syntrophobacteraceae bacterium; assembly: GCA_964410485.1. Classification (GTDB taxonomy): domain Bacteria; phylum Desulfobacterota; class Binatia; order UBA9968; family UBA9968; genus CAYPHJ01. The sequence goes on along the minus strand of CAYPHJ010000018.1, from coordinate 48,133 downwards.
TGAGCCTCCTGATGCGCTTTGACCCAGTCAAGGCCCAAGATGTCCGTGAGTAATCGCTCGGTCAAAAAATGTCGCCTGAGGACTCCCTCAGCGACTCTCTTGCCTTGAGCTGTCAGCCGAATCTCCTTACGGCGCTGGACTTTGACGTAGCGCTCCCTTTCCAAACGGCGCAGTGTCGCAACCATCGTAGAAGCCGAGACCCCCATCTCCTCAGCCACCCTGGCGGCGATGACGGGTTGCGCCTCTTCCGCCAAGGCATAGATAGCCATCAGGTAGTTTTCCGTAGCCGGTGTGACTTTGCTGTGATCCATGTTGATGATTGATTTGGCAAACGTTTAGTATTTGGCTATAAGAAACCGTAAAGTTCGGTATAACGAAAGCCTGGTATTCGAACAGAGGCAATATTTCCGTGTCCGCACATCTTATTTCAGTATTCATTGGAGTTCAAGATAAGCATGGACGGGCTTCACGGGCCGGAAAGGCCAGAGATCGCCTGCCGTTATTTCTAGAATTGTTTGGCTCTTTTCAATACTTATATTTCGATCCTCCGGCCGCAGAGATCACAATCAAATGATCATTATCGACGTCAAGGAAATTAGCAAGCGCTACGATCAGACCATCGCGGTCAATAAATGCGACTTGCAGGTTTCCGCAGGGGAAATACTTGCGCTTTTGGGTCCCTCCGGCTCGGGCAAGACGACACTGCTGCGATTAATAGCGGGATTTGACAAGCCGGACGAGGGCCGAATTGCGATTAACGACCGTGCTGTTGTGGACATCGCCGCGTCGCTATGGGTTCCCGCGGAGGATCGGGGTGTCGGCATGGTTTTTCAAGACTATGCGCTCTTTCCGCACCTCACAGTGTCACAGAATGTCCGCTTCGGACTGCGCAACGCCACCCGTGCGCAACGTCAACGGCGAGTCGAAGAACTCCTGCAGGTAACCGAACTCCTGCCATATGCCGAACGCTACCCGCACGAGCTATCAGGCGGCCAGCAACAACGCGTCGCTCTGGCTCGCGCGCTCGCGCCTCGGCCCCGCGTTGTGCTTCTGGACGAACCCTTCAATGGTCTCGATCCCGAGCTTCGCCCCCAAATGCGGAGAGAGGTGGCGAAGATTCTGCGGCATCTGGGCACCGCGGCCATCCTGGTGACGCATGATCAGGAAGAGGCCCTCGGAATGGCCGATCAAGTGGCCGTCATTCGAAACGGTGAGCTGCAACAAGTAGGAACGCCGGAAGACATCTATTACTGCCCGACGACGCCTTTCGTTGCCGGATTTGTCGGACACGCTGACTTCGTTCCGGGAGTCAGCTCCGGGAAACAGATCGATACGGAAATCGGGGCCTTTCCTTGTCCGCCCCATATACCCGCCGGGGCGGTCAAGGTGATGATTCGTCACGAAGCGGTCAGTGCGAAACCCGGAGGAATCCCGACAACCGTCGAGGAGCGGGAATTCCTTGGCGGCGAGATTCTATACCGCCTCCGTCTTCCCTCTGGTGCAAGCATCCATTTAGAACAACGTAAGCCCGTTCATTGGCCCGTAGGCCACCGGGTGGCGATTGAAGTTCATCTTCCCAACGTCGTCGCATTTCCCGACCCCTCTAGCGACCGCTCGCGCTAGTGCGGCAAAAAAACCCCAGAAAATCTCCCCTCCCTTGCGACAACACCGCCTCTTCGAGCTTTTCTTCTAAAAAGGGGGCTCTCTGGGCGCTTGACAAACTTCTTTTATTTGACTATTCGAATGTAAAAAGTTTGGTACCTCAAAGTATTTAGGCAACGATAAAATATAAAGAAAGGTACCCGCAATGAAGTCTTTTATTTTCACACGCAGTCACCCTGTCGGAACGTTTTTTTCGGCAATAATACTGGTCGGGTTTTTCTCGATCAGTGAGGTTGCGGCCCAACAGCAGGCGCTGAACCTCTATACGGCGCGTCACTACGCCACCGACGAAGCCCTCTACAACGATTTTACAAAAAACACCGGCATCAAGATCAATCGCATCGAGGGAGGCGAGGATGCGCTTTTTGAGCGCATCCGGGCAGAGGGGCGAGGAAGCCCTGCCGATGTCTTTTTGACTGTGGATGTCGCGCGGCTCTGGCGTGCCGAGCAAGCCGGTATTTTCTCCCCGGTCAACTCGGGATTACTGGAAAAGCGTGTTCCCGCTCACTTCCGCGATCCGGCGGGCAACTGGTTTGGCTTTTCCGCCCGGGCCCGTGTTATCGCTTTGGACAAGAGCAAAGTTCAGCCCGGCGAGCTCACACGATACGAAGACCTTGCCCTGCCGAAGTGGAGGAGCGAGATTTGCACACGCTCAAGCAGTCACCCTTATAACCTCTCGCTCATTTCCAGCATGATGCTCCATCTGGGAGAGGCAAAAGCGATGGAGTGGGCACGGGGCGTGGCCGCCAATCTTGCGCGACCGCCAAGAGGCGGCGATACCGATCAGTTGCGCGCCGCCGCGGTCGGCGAATGCGCCATTGCCATCTCGAACCATTACTATTACGTCCGCCTCATACGCTCGGCCAAACCCGACGATCGGGCTGTGGTGGAGAAGGTCGGTCTGGTGTGGCCTAACCAGGCCGATCGCGGTACCCACGTAAATATATCCGGGGGAGGTGTGCTCCGCCACGCGCCGAATCGACACGCTGCGGTTAGATTTCTTGAATATCTCGCCAGCGACTCGGCGCAGCAGTACTTCGCTAACGGCAACAACGAGTGGCCCACCGTGCCGGGCGTGAAGATCTCCAATCCCGAGTTGGAGTCTCTCGGCCAGTTCAAGACGGACTCCTTGCCTCTGGCGCAACTCGGCAAAGCTCAGCCGGCGGCGCAGCGATTAGCCGACCAGGTGGGTTGGAAGTGAGCTACCCCTGGGCCGGCTCATTCCGTCAGGATCGTTAATGCCAACGGTTCTCGCGCTTCGTTCCCCAATGCGCCTTCGGTACGCCGTCGCCACGCTAGGTTGGCTCGGCTGGGTGTCTGTATCGGTTGCCGCGCTTGTGCTCGCCCCAATCGCGGCGGTGGTCTGGAATGTCTTCCTTCCAGGCGAAATGACGTGGCCGCATCTCCTGTCCACCGTTTTGCCGCGTTATCTGTGGAACACAATGCTCCTAGTTCTCATGGTCGCCGCGGGGGTCATGCTTTTCGGCGTGCTCTCCGCCTGGCTCGTAACGGCCTACTCGTTCACCGGCCAGCGGTGTTTCCAGTGGGCGCTTGTCTTACCGCTGGCAATGCCGGCCTACGTAATGGCCTATGCCTACACCGATTGGCTGCAGGCCGCCGGCCCCGTACAAACCATGCTGCGCGAGGTTACCGGCTGGCAGGTACGCGACTATTGGTTCCCGGAAGTCCGCTCGCTGCCGGGAGCTGCGGCGATGCTTTCATTTGCCCTCTACCCGTACGTGTATCTTCTCTCGCGCGCAGCCTTTCTTGACCAGTCACGTGCGACGATGGAAGCGGCTCGACTTGCCGGTTACGGCGCCTGGGGACGATTCTGGCGCATTGCCTTGCCGCTGGCGCGCACCGGAATCGTCGCCGGCACCGCCCTTGCACTGATGGAGACCCTGGCCGATTTTGGCACCGTCTCGTACTTCGCTGTCGAAACGTTTACCACCGGGATCTATCGCGCCTGGCTTTCTATGGGAGACCCGGTAGCGGCCGGTCAACTCGCCACGTGTCTGCTCGCGTTCGTGTTTATCGTGCTCGCCCTGGAGCGCTTGCACCGCGGCAGAGCGCGCTATGCGGGCGGGGGGCGCGCGCCGATACCGGCGCAACCGCTGCATGGCTGGCAGGCCGCTTTGGCCTTTGCGCTATGCATTGCTCCGATCACGTTCGGGTTCCTGCTGCCTGCAGGAATATTGCTCAACCTTGCCCTGAGTGATCCCGAGGCAGGCTTCGGTCCGCGAATCTATTCACTCGTGGCCAACACCTTCACGCTAGCCGGCATTGCAGCGGTTGTAGCCGTAACGGTAGCGGTCTTACTCGCCTATGCGGCTCGATCGGTTAAGAGCCCTATCGTACAGGGCGCAAACCGGTTGGCGGTGCTCGGCTATACGCTTCCGGGAGCTGTGATTGCGGTAGGAATTCTTCTCCCGCTTGGACGGATTGACAATGCCGTGGCTGCTTGGATAGAGCAGCAGTTCGGTACGTTTCCAGGCTTGATCCTGACCGGCTCGATTATCGCGCTGATCTACGCTTATGTCGTGCGCTTCTTGGCGGTGGCGTTCCAAACAGTCGAGGCAGGACTCACCCGAGTGACTCCTTCCATGGACGACGCCGCGCGCAGTCTCGGTCACTCGCCGGCGCGCACGCTGGCGCGGGTACACGTCCCCATCATGTGGAGCAGCCTTGCAACGGCCGCGCTTCTCGTCTTTGTCGACGTGATGAAGGAACTGCCCGCAACGTTCGCCATGCGCCCGTTTAATTTCGACACACTCGCGGTCGAGGCTTACAATCTGGCGAAAGATGAGCGCATCGCCGAGGCGGCAGTGCCATCGCTGCTCATGGTGGCAATCGCTCTCGTGCCCCTCATTGTGCTCTCACGTCAGATAACCCGTCTGGGGCGCGGCGAGAAGAGGACTGCTTAGAGGCCGAACAACTCTTGGACGTTGCGCGTCGTCGCTTCAGCGAATTCTTCCAGCGTAAGCCCTTTGATCAGTGCGGCGGTTTCAGCAACAAAGCGGACGTACGCCGGTTCATTGCGCCTGCCCCGATAAGGCGCGGGTGTTAGATAGGGAGAATCGGTTTCGACGAAGATCTTGTCTAACGGCAATTTGCTAACCACATCTCTCAAAGCGCCGGCGTTTTTAAAGGTGATAATTCCCGTGAACGAAAGATAAAACCCCAAATCGAGGTACGTGCGTGCGGCGTCGTAGTCACCCGTGAAACAATGGATCACCCCGCGCGTTTCTCCTCCTTCAACACGCAAGAGATCCACGACCTCCCTGTGCGCCTCGCGTTCGTGAACGACGAGCGGCAAACCTGCCTTGCGCGCCAGACCGATGAACTGAGCAAAGACCTCGCGTTGAACGTGGCGTGGCGAGTGATCGTAGTAGAAATCAAGACCGGTTTCGCCAACCGCCACCACCTTGGGCTTGGCGACCAGCTCTTCTATCTTTGCCAGCTCTTTGTCACCGACGGCTTTGGCGTCGTGCGGGTGCATGCCGACCGTGGCGTACAGATCCGGATAGGATTGAGCCAATGCCAGCGCCGACTCGTTGCTCGCAAGGTCGCCGGCCCCGCCAACCACAATGATCTTCGCGACGCCGGCTTCGCTGGCGCGCCTGATGACGGCGTCCGAGTCGGCGGCATATTCCGCGCTCTGAATGTGAGCATGGGTGTCGATAAGCTCGAGAGTCTCTTGCCGTGCCATGTTTAATAGGGTTTTTCGGCGGCAGGCAATTCAAAACGCGGAAACAGGATCTTAGGAGGCGCCACTCTATGAGCCGGCGGGAAGAAACTCCCCCAAGACGCATCCGCCTGCCGCCGCAACGTACTGCCACGCGGCACGTCAGGCATACGGAGAAGTTCCTGTAGCTCTTTGCTCGTTTCCGGCAGAAACGGTCCCAACAGTCGAGAAAGCGTGCGGATCACCTCGAGAAGATGGTGCAACGTCTCACCTACACGCGGCCGTTTGTCGGGATCCTTGAACAGCGTGAACGGAGAGGTCTGGACGATATAACGGTTCGCGTAATCGAGCGCTGACCAGACCGCCTCGAGCGCTCGGTGAAACTGGAGGTCTGACATATGGCGAGCCTGATCGTTTTCGGTCTCTATGAATTTGTCGCGCAGCGCCTCATCCTCCCGCGCCCACCTCGCCCCCAACGGCTGCACCGCGCCATCGAAGTATTTTTGCTGCATCGCCAGTATTCGGCTGACAAGGTTTCCCAGGTTGTTCGCCAAATCGGCGTTAATTCGAGTTATCAACGCTTCCTCTGAAAACTTTGCATCCTGTCCGAAAGCCATCTCGCGCAGCAAGAAATAACGAAAAGCATCCATGCCGAATCGTTCTTTCATCTCCAGCGGCCGCACCACATTGCCAAGGCTCTTCGACATTTTACCGGAATCCATCACCCAATAACCATGCACGTTCAAACGTTCATACAATGGCAATCCAGCCGCCAGCAGCATCGTCGGCCAGTAGATCGCATGGGGTTTGAGGATATCCTTGGCGATCAGATGGTTCGCCTTCGGCCAGAAAGCCTGTACGAACTCATCGCCGCGAACCTCCAGAGCGCTTACGTAATTGATCAGCGCATCGAACCAGACATAAGTCACGTAATCGGAGTCGAAGGGCAGCGGAATGCCCCATTCTAGCCGGCTCGTTGGGCGCGAGATGCAGAGATCCTCCAGTGGCTCGCGCAGAAAAGCCAAGACTTCCGCGCGGTAGCGTTCGGGACGGATAAAGTCCGCACGAGACTGGATGTGATCGATGAGCCGCTGTTGGTACTTGCTCATGCGAAAAAAATAGTTTTTTTCTTGAATGAAAGTAGGCTCCCGTTGATGATCCGGACACTTGCCGTCGACCAACTCCTTTTCCGTATAAAAACGTTCGCAGCCAAAACAATAAAAACCCCCGTATTCACCGAAGTAAATGTCTCCGGCATCGAAGATCCGCTGGAGAATTTTTTGCACAGTTTTCTGATGGTAGGCATCCGTGGTTCGAATGAAATGGTCATAGGCAATGCCGCAGCGGTCCCAGGTCGAGCGAAAGATGGCGCTAATCCGGTCAGCATAGGCTTTTGGAGCCGTCCCCTGTTCCTTCGCCGCTTGGGCGATCTTGTCGCCGTGCTCGTCGGTCCCCGTTACAAAGAAAGTCTCACGGCCGGTCGCGCGGTAATAGCGATTGAGGGTATCCGCGATGACGGTCGTATAGGTGTGGCCTAGATGCGGCTCCGCGTTGATGTAGTAGATCGGAGTCGTGATATAGATTTTATCCATCACCGCCGCCCCGCCAGGGTCAACAAGAGATCTTCCATGACCATGCGACGATTGAGGTTGCGCCGGATCTGGGCTACAGCCTTTGCCGTTCGATCGTAACACGACACCATGTGTTCCAGGTTATCATGCGCGGACTCGCCTTCAAGCCACGACACCAGATCGCGATTGATCACATACTCCGCCTGTTGCGACACCGCGTAGACTAAACGGTCGCGATACCACTGTTCAGCCCATTGAAGAAACTTCAAAAGCTCGTCTCGATCACCTGCCAGAGCCTCGGCTTTTTCCAACGCGGCTCGGTAATCTCCAGGCTTCACCGACGAGAGCCTATCCAACCAAGCCCGTCGATCTTCCCGCAACTCCTCGCTGTCCATTTCAAGCGCGGTGCCAATGCTTCCCATGGCGAGCGCAGAAACGAGATCGCTCTGCTCCTTTTTCATACCCTTGACCGTTGTCAAAAAATCGGCAACGGCTCCCGGCGTCAACGGACCGAAACTCAGGCGCAAACAGCGCGATCGCAACGTAGGGAGGAGGCTTCCGGCATTGTCCCCAATCAGAATCAGCAGGGAATCTCGGGGTGGTTCCTCGAGTGTTTTTAGCAACGCATTCTGGGCCGGTAAAGTCATCAGTGTCGCCGGATCGACGATCACGATCTTTTTTCCCCCCGAAAAGGATCTAAAATTGAGTTCCCTTTCGATCTCTCGCACCTGTTGAATGCTGATTTCTTTTTTGCCCGCGAGCAGCTGAATCAAGCGAACATCCGGATGGTTACCGTCTGCGATTCGCGCGCAATTGGCGCACCTGTCGCAAAAATCGTCGCCCCGGTGACTGCAGTGGATCGCCTTCGCCACTGCCACGGCAATTGTCCTCTTGCCGACGCCTTCCGGGCCGACGAACAGATAAGCATGATGCAGCCGTTCGGTTGCCAAGCCCGAACGCAACGCCAGGATCTGCTTTTCATGTCCTACAAATTGAGCAAAAGACATCGTCGCCTCTCAGTCATCGGCCCCGTGCCAGTTTCTCTTCCGCGATTCTTATAACGTCACCGGACACATCCTCGACCGGGCGGGCCGCATCGAGAACATGAAATCTGTCGGGCTCGGCGCGCGCCAACTCGCGAAAGCCGGCGTGAACCCGCTTGTGAAAATCTAGAGTCTCTTGCTCGAAGCGCGTTTCTTGCCTCTCCCCCCGAGCACGGAGCTGCCTTTGAACCGTTCGCGCCAACCCAAGCTCCACCGGGCAGTCGAGCAAAAATGTCAAATCGGGTTGGATGCCCCCGCTTGCGATATCGTTCAGACGGCGCAGCAACTCGAGATCAATGCCCCTCCCGTACCCTTGATAGGCCAAGGTGGAGTCCGTGTAGCGGTCGCACACCACGACGTGTTCCGCCCTGAGCGCAGGCACAATGATCTCGTGCACATGCTGTGCGCGATCGGCCAGATAAAGAAAGAGTTCGGCCGGCGATCCAACCTGTTGCCTGCCCGCTTCGAGCAGAACCGGGCGAATCAGTTGGCCCAGCGCAGTCCCACCCGGTTCGCGTGTGACTACGCAGGGAATACTCCGGGCAAGAAAATGTTTTTCGAGGGCTTTAATCTGCGTGGTTTTACCGCTTCCATCCACGCCCTCGAAGGTAATGAAGCGAATCATCGACGAAACCCTGGCTGCAGGCGATCCGGAGCTTTCCTGGCTGTTCTCTGACGATCTAGTGCGCGTTTAGTTACAACGCGGATAGATCCCGAGGGCCTTCACAATCCTAAGACGCAGATGGGGGTGGCGCGAGTTAGATTCGACAGAATCGAAGAGCTCAGGCGACGCGTCTAAGCCTTAGCTTCCCCCAATAGCAGGTTGATTCCGTTGACAAGTTGCGTGCTGGTGAAAGGTTTTGTGATGTAGTAGTCAGCCCCTAGCTTGTATCCTCCCAGCACGTCTTCATATTGAACTTTCGCGGTCAGGAGGATTACCGGAATACTCGCGGTTTCCGTTAAAGCTTTTAATCGGCTCAACACTTCAAGGCCGTCCATTTCCGGCATCATGATGTCCAAAATAATCAAATCCGGTTTGGTGCTTTCCAGCAGATTTAATAGTTGCGCGCCACTAGAGGCGCTCAATACGTTATACCCTTTCCCCTCCAAAATGGTCTTGACGATCGCAACGATGTCCGGATTGTCGTCGACGACCATAATGGTTTTTTTCATGTTCATGCCGTCTCCTGTTACGCCCCCCTCCCGGATCCACTCCGCAAGATGCGTGGCCGCGCCGGCCTTGACAATGAGGAGCCCTATTACAGCACAAAGCGGCGAATGGAACAAAAGATTTTTTCCAGGCGTAATTTAGCATCTTCACGCCCCAATGTAAATTTAAAGCTTGGAAAAGATCGATAACGCTATGGGTTCACGGTGCGCCAGAAGTTTTGGGCAACATAAAAAGGAAGAGAACCGTAGATATCGGCGAGCGCGATCGGGGGAATTAAGTCCGCTACTCGGTGGAGGGCCGTTCGGCTAAACAACAGCTTTAAAGCTCCTTCAACTTCCACAATGCTGACACCGTTTACCGCACTGCCGGTCTCGTTTATCATCAATGCGCCGAAGATTTCTTTCGCCGCCGGGCCCACTGCCTTGAATCCGACGTCATTGCCGGTAATGATTAGCCAACCTTCCCAGTTAAAGGATCCGTGAGCCACAACCGCTGCATTTCTGACCACCAGAATTCCGGCGCCGGATACGCCGGCTAATTGAACCGAATCCCCAGGGCCGGTCAGCCCATCGATACACCTGAGCTGCGGCGAGGTTCGACTGCCCCACGATTGATTGTCAACGTATAGAGTCCCCTCCGCCGGCAGCGTTGTGAAAACCGCGTGAGGCGCGCTGCACAGTGCTGCAGCCAGTCCTTCTATTGTCGCTCCCGAGAGAAATTCGGTTTGCGCAATGGGCAACGCGTTAGGCTCATCCCCGACGATGCGGCCTGATGACCCGCCGTCGAGTCCGGATTCCACCATTTGCTTCAATCTGTCGTCGGCCACGGAGATGGCGTGCCGCGACCTGGATCCGTCAATGGGTTTGCCGCTAGTGGGGTCGTGGTCCCTCCCGGAGATCAGATAAGCGTCTCCGGAAAAACCGAGCTGAGCAGCGTTGCCTCGAAGAGCCAGGGCGCCATCGGCAAGATCGTGCACTTTGCTTATCTGGGCCCGAATCCCCTGATTGGACATTCCCGCGGTGCCGGTCGAGTGTACGTCAACTTTGGCAACCAACGGGGTAACAGCAGTCGGGGTCTGAAACGTTACGGAGAACGTACCCGAAGAGAAGCCTTGGGCATGATTCGTCAGGCTCGGCGGGTGAGTGACGGAACGGGCGAGTTGAAACTTGCTCCATTCGATACCCGCATCCGCGATATAAAATGCTTCGGTGCTTCCTCTCAAATTCGCCAGGATTCGATAGTCATTTTGCAACATCACGCGTGCGCCGACGCCCACCACAATCAGCAGTGAAAGAATCAACAGGGAACTGAACAAAACCAGGCCCCGCTCACCAGGCCGCGATTGTGCGTCAATACGCATGCGCGCTTTAGTTTCGTAATTCAACACTGTTGGAAACTGTCGTGGCCAGCTTGCCGGCCTTTTTCGGATCGGGATTGCGTACCTCGACGGCGAAAGCAATGCGAATTCTTTTGATCGACTCGCGCGCGGGCAAATCACCGAGATCGGCCCCCGCTTGATCGTAATACGTAAAAAGTTTTCCTGGGACCGGTGTCGTGACGTTCGCCACCAGGCAATCACCGTTACGCCGGATAATCTTCGTGCCGGGGCAGGTCGATGTCGGCCCCGTGAGCTCATAGCGGATATTCTCTCGTGGATTGGCATCGGCGCAGTTATCGTTCCCGTTCAAATCCATTTGCACGTGAACCATAGCCGGCGTGGCGGCATAAACCCGATTACAGATGCTGTCCGCGTCCTCGTCGGGATCATCTGCGCCGCCGAGCTCCGGCGGCGCGCTGCCAGTGCCCCACGAGCCCGCATTTTTGAGATCGGCAATCATGATGTGCAACGCGCCGCGCGCGTCTTCCATGTTCGCGGTTTTCGTCTGTTGTTCGATATTATGGTAGAGCTCAGCCCGGAACAATTCATAAAGAGCCGTAATGACGATCCCGCCAATGAGAAGCGCCAACAGTTGTTCCACCAAGCTGACCCCGCGATTGCGTTTGAGCATCAGAATCACCGAGCGCCAACATACACCAGGGTGGATAAGGTCAATTCATGAGCATCAGAGTCCCGCCAAGAAACCGTGACGTCCACCTGCTTCAGCGTCTCTCCAAGCGGCGAGAGACCAATCCGCCAACAACGATCGAAAATCCCGCCGGGCAGCCCGGCTGCCGACAGTCCCAGCTCCCCGGAGTCATGGCAGTGATTTTCCTCCAAGATATCGTTGCGGGACTTGAGCTGTTCCAGTTTGTCCTGTGCTAACTGGATGGCAACGGTCAGGTTGTCAGAAGTCCTTTGCCGTCGAATTCCGTCAACGCTGCTCAGTGAGTATCCCAGGACGCCGATCGCTGCAATGGTAATGGCGAGCAGTACCTCATTGAAAGTAAATCCCCGTTCGCCTCTCTGCACGTTCGCTCCGTCGCGCCGGCCTTCAACAATCGCTACTGCAGCTGCTCGGCTTGCAAATACGGACTCTTCCCGTAGGGCTGACGATCACCTGACTACAGGCACCCGCGGTGTTCTGCAATCTGACTCGATTGGCACTGGCTGTTCCCCTGGGGGACAAAGTGATTACCCCGGCTTTTGTAACGATCACTCCGTCTGGCAACGGTTTGATCACCGCAAATGGCGCATCGTTTTGGACCGTGTAAGCCGAGGCGCCTTCCGTGTACGCGAGCTGAAACGTAATGTTCTCAGCGGCTGCGCGCATCTTGATGGCGTGCAGCTCCGATTGTACTTGCCGCGTTGCGCTACTAAGCGTGAACGAAGGTAAAAGCCTGTTCCAGGTGGGCAGCGCAATGGCGGCAATAATAACCATCAAGGCCACCACGACAAGGACTTCAGCGATGGAAAACCCGAGATTATGGCTGCAGCGCATACCCGGCCCTCCGGAGGCTCGGACAATACCGCTCCCGCCAAATCTATGTCAAGGCCAGAATTCTCATTATGACAGCGCAAAAAGCATGCTAAAATACAACGAATTTTTATTTCGGAGAGGGTGATGAGAAAAGCACTGGTGACAACCTTTATATTGGCTCTGAGCGTGCCGATTTACGCAAATGTACGGGCTTCTTATGTTATCAAGCTCAGGAACGGCAATGAAATCACGACCAACCGGTACTGGCCCGAAGGGGGGCAAATTCTGTTTGAGACAGCGGGCGGTATTTTTGGCATCGAAAAGGATTCCATAGGCAACATCCGGAAATCCACCCGGCCAGTTACACCCTTCCGAGCGACAGCCAATAGTAGATCTCAAGCCGCCGGCGAGGCTCCTCAGATTGAAGCCACTGAAAAAATCAAAAAGGCAGAGTCGCCGCCGGCATCCAGACCGGCGACAAAGGACGCCGACCCTATCTTGAAGGAGTTCTACGCTCTCAAAAGCAGGTTTAGCGGCTTAAAGGGAATGCTGACCTCGGAGCTCACCGACTTCGCTCGCGACGTCGCCAGATTCAGAAAAGAAGTCCGGCAAAGTGAAAGGGTAAACAACTACATCAACGAACTGGCCGAGACCAGCGCAATGGAAGATGAGCTGAGCGCCGAGCTACGCTCCAGATCTCAGTAAGCGTGTTTCCAGGTCAGAAGTGTCAATGGCGACGAGGCGAGGGCCTTCCTTTTTTCACAGCTGTCGTATTTAATATCGATATTTCCATTGATATCCACCGTCTCATCTGTCGCGTCACCGGATAGGACCGCGCCGTTGATGTTAATGGCATTAGCCCCACCGCCTCCATTGAGAGTCAGCGTTCCGGTCACAATAATGAGCCCGTTCCAATTAAAGCCACCGCCGAGGCTTAGATCCCCTTTGACCAGCAGGATGCCGTAACCGGTTGTGTTTTGGAATCTTATACGGGCCGGGCTCATCTGTGTGGCGTCCGCGTAGAGCTTTACATGATTCGTCGAGCTGCCGAAGGTTGCGTTGTTCTGATCGCTTGTCAGTACAGTGGCGCCGCCTTTGAGAGAGTCCACGTAAGCCTGGATGTCTATGTCTTCCGGCCCGCTCTCGGGGCTGCCGCTTAATGTGGGAGTGCCATTTAGATTGGTCGTCGACGGATCCTTGGTGTAAATGGGCGGAAGCGAGTCGCTTTCGTTGCAGTTATCGTTGCCAGTGATGCTAAGCGCGGTGCCGTTTCCCGTGACATTTCCTTTGGAATAAAGCGCACCGAGGTTTGCAGGGCCGATATAAAATGTCACGACGGTTTCAACCGTCGCCTTCGAGTTGTTTGGCCCCGTCGCTACGGAGACAATACGGACTCGGTTGTTCGTGTCGGTAATATTGGTGTAACCGTCACCGGCATCGTTGGTCAAGTAAGCGACATAGGAGACGGCTCCCGGTCCACTTCCTATACTCCCGGTGGTAAGCGCCACGTCGTCAGTGGTAGCTGTATACCCATCGAGAACCCCGTTCGGGCCGACCCTGGCGGATAGGTTGTCGCTAAACGAAATAATATTTGCAGTCGCAAGGTTGGCCACCCTGAGCGCTTCTCGGCCGCGTTCCGCGCCTGCCATGGCGGCTTGGAGGGTCAACTGACTGTTTCTAAAATTCCCGCTGATTTTGATGTCCGTCGAGCTTACAAAGTAAGCGCTTGTGCCTATCAATGTAAGCGCCGTGAGCAGCGTCAACGCAGCGATGAGAACAAATCCCTGTTCCGATTTGAGCGTTTTTAGGTTTTTTATTCGTCTGTCCTCACGCCATATCATTTGCACAACCTCCGGGTTAAAGAGCCAGGTTGGGCGGGGTAATCGTCGCCGAGACCGTATAAGTTCTGTAACCGCCGTTGGCCGTGTGGTTCGGATCCGGCCTTGCCGTCTGAGCCGTGATGCTGATAGCGACCTGTCGTACGTTCGCAGACACAGTGGTAGCAGCGCCGGTTGAATCCAGATACGAAAAGGTGAACGCCGAAACGTTGTCCGCCAGCACTTCGGCCGAGCCAGTACCCACCGCACGTGTGATTTGTTTATTTATATCGTCATAAGCATAGGTGATTCGCTCATGGGCCGTACTACTCGTACTGATTGCGCCGCTTCCATCCAGATCCGCTTGGATCATCAATTGAGACGTGCTGTACGTGATCCCGTCAAAGCTTCCGCCGTTGGGATTGTACCCCGCCATCTTGAGCTCGCGAGTGATCACATCCAGCGCGCCGCGGGCGTTTTGCTGCATCTCATTGATTTGTTCTTGGGCGTTGTAGATTCTTGTTTGTGACATGAAACTTGTTGTGACGGCGGCGAGCAACGTCATGCCGATCGCCATCGTGACCATCAGCTCCGTTAACGTGAACCCTCTTGTTCTTTTAATGATCAAAGCCATTTCGATTTTGCCTATTGTGCAAGAATAGTCTGTAAAGCGATGGAACGCGCCACACCGTTGTTTTCAGTCCAGCTTACCGTCACAGCGATTCTCTTCATGTTGCTCGCCGGGTCGTTGTCGAAAATAGTGGTGGTTCTCGAAAAGCTCACTCCGCCCATCGAGACGGTTTGAGCTGCGGATGGAAAATTCGCGGTCGTCGCACCTGCATAACCTCGGTTTTGCACCGCTTCAAGTTGAGTCTGTGCAACGGCAGTTGCGGACGTCATGTTTTTAGCAAAAAAATTCGCCTTGACGACCTGGGCGGTCAGCCCCGCCACGCCCAACAAGCCAAACGTCAAGACGAGAACCGCCACCAGCATTTCGATGAGCGTAAATCCCGCGCACCTGTTTAGGAAGCTACTTGCTCGCGCTTTGGATACGATGTCGCAATGACCAATGTGTCTGAGCCTGTCATCCTGAACAAAGTGAAGGATCTGCTTCGCGGGTTTCCGACGATCAAGCAGATTCTTCGTCGCGGAGTTTATCCTGAGCATGGTCGAAGGGCTCCTCAGAATGACATTCCGAGATAGTCTTTGGGAAGGGCTCAAAGAGCGAGGGGCATCTGGCGATTTTTTGGACAATGAATCCATTCGTTCGGCTGCCATCTCAATTGATCCTCACATTTCCCGTCATGCTCACGGTGACTTCGCGCGAACCACTGCTGTTCGTCAGGGTAACGGTCGTAGTGCCGCTGTTGGTTGTCCCGCGGGCATTGAAGATCGGGGCATCTCCGCTTTGGCTGAAGGTTACTCCCGGATAGTTCGTCTGGATGTCGACAGACTCTATTAAAGCCCCCGTCTCATCGTTCAAGATCTCCAAAGTCTGATCGGTTGGCAAAGTCACCCTGTAACGGGTGTTTTGCTCCACGGCTTTCGAACGCGCCCACATCAACCTGCCCATGACCTCTCTTGCGGCTCCGTTGAGTCGAAGACCCGGTTGCATGGCGACGTAGTTGGGCACGGCAACGAGCATCATGATGCTGAAGATGCCCAAAGCGGCGAGCACTTCGCCCATCGTAAAACCATATTTGTTCGAAAGAATTCCTTTAAGCTTCCGTACAATCATACAACTGCTGAACTGCTTCCTTTCAACAGTAATGCGCCGACTGGTGTTCCGCGCGAACACTTTGACCTTTTGGCGCGATAGGTACAATCGCAATAAATATACCAGAAGTTATAGCCGCCAATGTTCGATAACGTAGCGCGAGACAAAAGCTTTTTTAGCTGGTGAAAGGACCGGTGAAAGGGAACGATGCCGGATTTCGTGCCACGGGCAGCCTACTTGACAAATTTTGCCATTCGGCCGTGTCTCAGAACTCACCTGACCGTGAGATAAAAATCGATCAAATCCTTGCCGAAGAAGACGTAGAGAACTGCGCCCAAGCAAAGAAAAGGGGCAAAGGGGAGCGCGTACCTGCGCCCCACTCCTTTAACCACCATCACTGTGAGACCGATAACCGACCCTCCCAGCGATGAGAAAAAAAGAGTTATCGGGATCGACGGCCAACCAAGAAAAGCCCCGATCATCGCGAGCAGCTTGATATCTCCGCCGCCCATGCCTTCGACACCGGTAAGGGTCTCATACGCCCACGCTACAGCCAGGAGAAAGCCACCGCCGATTAGCAGCCCGAGTAAAGCGCTCAGCGGGGTAGGGACAAACTCGAAGGGATCGTGGATGAGATAGTAACCGATAACGGAAAAAATGAGTCCAATAACGATACCGGGCAAACTAATCACATCGGGAACAATTCTCGCATCCAGGTCGACGAACGAAATGACAATAAGGGCGCCGACAAAGACAAAACTGGCAAAAAAAGCGAGCCCGAAGCCGTACTGGTAATAAAGAGCGACGGCAAGCGCGGCCGTCAAAAGCTCGACAAAAAGGTAGCGCGCCGAAATCCGCTCATGGCAAGCGCGGCAGCGACCCCGAAGGAGCAGATAGCTGAAAAGTGGTATGTTATCATAAAAACGGATCGGGGTTTTGCACTGCGGGCAGTGCGACCGCGGAGTGACAACCGACTCGCGATTGGGCAAGCGCAGGATACACACATTCAAAAAACTGCCAACCACGGCGCCGAAAGCGAAGATGACAAGGGGCATATAGACGTGGAAAGCGAAAATCATGCCGGGTGAGGTATCGCCCTCCAAATAGGAGCCGGCAGAATCTACCGGGATACTACAGCGACCCTGCAACAAAGCTTTCGGAAAGAGACTTGAGCTTTAGCGTCTTCCTGCAGAGATCCATCCAGGCGAGCAGGTTGCGGTAGCTTGCGGGAATCTCGTATTGCGCAACCGTGTACAGGTAGTGAAGTTGCGTGAAGATGGCAATATCGGCAATGGTCAATCTGGCAAAAATAAACTTCCTCCCGGTGAACAATTGATCGAGCGACGCGAAGTGAACCGCGAGCTCCGTCTCAGCCTTCTTCTTGTCGTCGTCTGTCTCCGCTCTCCGCCGCGCCACTACCGCTCGATTCAATACTTCGTCCGCCCAATCTTCCAGCAACAGACAAAGACCTTTGTCTGTTGCACCTTCCGGGTAAATGCTGTGATCAGGGTATTTTTCCTCCAGAAAAGCGGCAATATAGGTGGAATCCACGACGCATTGGCCATTATAGTCCATGACGGGAACTTTTCTCTGTTTTGAGTATTCGATCAGCGATTTGCGGTCGTCCTTGCGCACGTCAACTATCTCATACGGCGTCTTTTTCATTGCGAGAACGACCCTCACCTTCTCGCAGAACATCGAGGTCTGAGATTGAAAAAGCCTGACGGCCATCGTCCTTTCCTCCCATGGTCTCGCTTCTATATCGCTCTTCCGGCGAGCAGCGATCTATGAATACTTTCCGCCTTGTAACAGAATTCTTCGGCGTTTGCGACACCCGGCGTTCTCCGTGCTTCAAATTGCTCATTGACCTCCCTTAATTTCGTCAGTATTCTCCATCTTACTTCTCCCGCCGACGATTGTCCCCTCGATGGCGTCACGGAAGAAGTCAGTTGAACTAGTAAGCAGCCGAGGATAAGAATGGCTAAATATTTGCAGTGCAGTGAGTGCGGAAAGCTAGCATTCTACTACGACAACTATGTCGGTACGGAAAAACCATTCTACAAACGATTTATGCGTTATCCGGAAGGGGAGACAAAGTTTGAACCGCCCCGGTGTTTCAGTTGCGGCGGCGTTCCACGGCTGATTCATGAAATGATCAAGGAAGAAAAAGCGGCCGCGAAGCATTGAGGGCGGCTGCTGCCCGCGGGGCGGAAAAAAATAAATAAATAAAAAAGGGCGGGTCTTAAAAGCCCGCCCTTTTCCAAACTGGTGGAGCCGATGGGAGTCGAACCCACGGCCTCTAGAGTGCGATTCTAGCGCTCTCCCAACTGAGCTACGGCCCCCCGAACCAAAATGGCTACTGCACCGTGTCCTTTATGTAGCTCATGACCCGGTCCTTTAAATCCGCTCTCTTGAGAGCATACGCAACGGTGGCCCGAACGAATCCGAACTTGTCGCCTATGTCGTAACGATCCCCGGTAAACTCACAGCCGTAAACCTTGCGCTCGCGAACCAGCTGCGCCAACCCATCCGTCAACTGAATCTCACCCCCTCTTCCCGGAGGGAGCGTTGCCAAAATAGAAAAAATCTCCGGGCGCAGTACATAGCGGCCGATGATCGCCATTCTGGACGGCGCCTCTTGAGCGGCGGGTTTTTCCACAGTCGCCTCGACCTGGTACAAGCGTTCCCTCAATTCGGTTCCCTTGATCACGCCGTACTGATGGACTTCCTCCGGCGGCACTCGCATGAGCGCGATGACGGATTCCTTCTTTTCTTCGAAGATCTGAAGCAACTGCCGAACGCAAGGCGTGTCGGCGTCAATTAAATCGTCCGCCAAGAGCACCGCAAAAGGCTCCTCGCCGACAAGATCGCGCGCGCACAACACGGCATGGCCCAATCCGAGCGGGCGCTTCTGGCGCACCGAAACGACTTCCGTCATCTGCGCGATGCGCCTCAACATTTTGAGAGTTTCCGTCTGGCCGCGCTCTGACAGTATCTGTTCCAGCTCGGGCGCCTCATCAAAATGGTCTTCGATGCTGTCTTTGCCACGTCCGGTGACAAAAATAATTTCCTCGATGCCGGAATCCACGGCTTCTTCAACGACGTACTGGATCGAGGGAATATCGACGATCGGTAGAAGCTCCTTCGGAACAGATTTTGTCGCCGGCAAGAAACGCGTGCCCAGGCCGGCCACCGGTATGACAGCTTTTCTCACGCGCATCCCGTCATCACGGCTGGGCATCAGACAATCCTTCGCGACTTTCTCTCAGCGATTTCCTGGCTCGACTTGCACTCTATACAAAGCGTGGTTACAGGACGAGCCTTCAGACGTTCGATGGCAATCCTTTCGCCGCACTCTTCGCAAATACCGTATTCCCCCGCGTCGAGTCGCCGCAGAGCCTCCTGTATCTTGAAGATGAGCTTTCTTTCCCGGTCCCGTATGCGCAATATGGAGTTACGGCTGGATTCCATGGACGCGCGATCGCTCGGATCAGGAAAATTCTCGTCTTCGTCCATATCCTCGACGGTCTTGCCCGCCTCGGAGCGGAGTTCGTGCATGCGTTCGTTCAGGAGATTGCGGAAAAACTCAACTTCTTTCTTAGTCACGGTAACCCTGCTTTTGCTCCAGGTCTTAACCCAAAATTTTATAACATTATTACAGGTCCATGTAAAACCACACCACACTGCCCCTTGGAAAGAAAAAACATCACGGCGCTTTCACTCCCAGAACCCCACAGGCCGGGGGTGCTTGAGAACAAAAATTTCGGTCGACTTCGGGAGCATGGCTCGACTCAACAGGAGTTCCGAACCGGGTATCTTGCGCACCGGATATCGTGTTTTGGCAAAGCTCGCGAACAGCTCTCCTTGCTGTTCGACATCGTAGTGCATCGGTATGACCACAGGCGGTTTCACTTGAGCTATGACGGTGAGAATATCTTCAAAGCTTAGATTGGTCATGGCGTCGATGGGAACCATCATCACATCGACGCGATGTAAGATTTTTTCCTGCTCTGCAGTGAGCAGGTGGCCGATGTTTCCCAGGTGGGCCAAACACAGACTACCCATTTCGTAAACGAAAATTGAATTAGCGACTTCCCCCCAAGTCGCCCCACGCTGGCTCGGGATGTTGACGATGCTGATATCCTTGACGTTGATACGAACGGGGTTCCAGGTTTGGCGCAAAGTGATACCTCGCAAGATGATGGGATTGCCGCTGACCGCGCCTACGTTGTTGTGCGTGAAGTGGTCATTGCTAACGGTCACAGCATCCGCGTGAATGCCTGGGGTCACGTTAAAATTCGGATCGGCGACGACCTTGGTCCTGCTGCCGGAGTGAATGAGAAAGCTTGAATGGCCGTACCATTGAATGAAATAGTGGCCGAGTTTAGGGCCGCGTTCCGAACGGGCCTGAACGAGCTGTTTCCGGTCTTGAAACAGCCGAACCAATGCCGGATTGCAGACGGCATGAGCGACGCCGCGCAGCTGCAACAAAAAAGCTCCGGCCGCGACAGCGATGAAACCACGACGCTTCATCGAGCCTCCTCAACCACAAGAGCCGTAGCGCGGCAAAGCCGCAACCAAACCACAAACAGATCTTACACACGCCCACAGAGAATGAAAGATCGAGCTTCAAGACAGTCCGTCATTCCCGCATGCTTTTGACGCGAATCGAGCCCTCGATACGCCACCGAAACGTGGCTACTCGGGGAACCGGAATAAAGAGGGCCGCCCGCCCTGAGCAGACCGCATGGTCGTATCGAAGGGGGCTGACATCTTTGAGAGTAGCCCTTTCCACTCCGCGACCCACGGTTTCTAAGGCGGTCACGAAGAGTACGAAAATTTGCGTGTGCCGCGAAAATCCTCAGGCATAGTAGTTCAACCACAAGAGCCATAAAGATGGATAGGCGTGGTTCTCGCGCCCTCGAGTCCTCCTATCCGCGGCGCGATCCTGGTGGCGAGTCGGGAGAAAATAGACTCGGCCCGCCATCCTGCGAGCGGCCGGCAGTGCATCGCTGCAATCAGGGGTTTACAAACTCTGATGCGGCGCGACTAGCTTGAGCAATCTTTGCACGTTCCGTAGAAAGCTAGCTGGTGTGAGGTCACCTGGAATCCGGCATGAGGTAATTTAGCCGGTCTAATTTCTGCTTGGTCTTCGACAAAGACGTCGTACACACGGTTGCAGTTTTCGCAGATAAAATGCTGGTGTCGTTCTGTGAGCGGATCAAAATGTTGGGAGCGGCCCAGCATTAGAACTTGAAGCTTTTCGTCCGCCACTAACTTTTGCAGATTTCGATACACGGTCCCAAGGCTGATATTAGGCAAGCGTTTCCGTACTCGATCGTAAATCTGGTCGGCGGTGGGATGCGATGCATCGTCCTTGATGCTGTCCCAGATCACACCCAACTGTTTGGTTTGTCTCGCTCTTTTTTCCATCTATCAATAGTTTATTTTAATCACATGGCCAAATCTTGCAACAACACCGCTCTGGTTTCGCCCGTGATGGGGGTGCTCGCTTTGTACTCCGGGTGATCGATCCGAATCTCGGCTGCTTCTCCCCTCTTGAAGGCCTCTCTGGCCTCATCGGTGAACGGAAACCTCACGTACTGTACCGCACTGATCTTATCTTCCTTACTGCGCCCTTCTTCGAAGCGGGCATGAATCACGTGCTTGCCGACACAAAAAAAGACCACTTCGTCGATGCCTAGAAACTTGAGAAGCTCTTGGCGTAAGTTGGTTTGATCTTCGATCTCCAAAAAAAGCGTGGCGCTTAGCTCACCCGGATCGGGGATGAGCTCGTTGTACACCGCGATCTCCTCCCAAA
This sequence comes from uncultured Syntrophobacteraceae bacterium, assembly GCA_964410485.1. Taxonomy (GTDB): domain Bacteria; phylum Desulfobacterota; class Binatia; order UBA9968; family UBA9968; genus CAYPHJ01. Next base: position 26,788 of record CAYPHJ010000018.1, on the reverse strand, counting down.
TTTTATCGATGTCGGTAATCCTCTCAGCCCGGAGCATCTCCTGGATCTGAAAGATAACCGTGTCACGGTTTTCAAACACCAACGAAACCCTGTCTCCGACCGCCACGCGGCGTTGTTTCTTGAGCCGGATGACCGCCTCGCGCCTCTCGTTGCGCATTTTTTCATACGCCTCAAGCCCGACGATATCGTCCAAGATAACTTTGTTCACGAATTCACCTATTATCGCTTGCCGACTCTGCCAGGGCCACAAGGGCCGGGGGTGCCCCAGCCCTTGTGGAATCTACTCAGCTGGCCGCATCCGCCGGTTCTTTACCGGAGATCCGATCCAGACCTTTGGTGAATCTGCCAGCGTGTGACTTTTCCGCCTTGGCCAGAGTTTCGAACCATTCTGCCAATTCTGAAAACCCTTCATCGCGAGCTGTCCTGGCGAAACCTGGGTACATTTCCGTGTACTCGTAGGTTTCCCCTTCAACCGCGGATTTCAGGTTCTTCTCGGTCGTACCGATGGGAACGTCCGTGCACGGATCGCCCACCTCCTTTAAAAAGTCGAGATGACCGAAGGCGTGTCCCGTCTCTGCTTCAGAAGTGTCGCGGAAAAGTCCCCCGACATCCGGATATCCTTCAATGTCAGCAACCCTTGCGAAGTAAAGATATCGCCGATTCGCTTGTGATTCACCGGCAAAGGCGTGCTTCAAGTTCTCGTGGCTCTTTGAGCCTTTTAAAGTTTTGGCCATGATTTCCTCCTCCTTGTTATTAATAATGACTACTGTTACATACATGGCGCTTCAAGGCATGTCAAGTTCTCTTCGTCAACGGAGGATTTTCTTTTTTTTTCTCGGGGGTTCTGGTATTTTTGCAAATAAGGAAAGCCTCGAAGGGGGACCTTTTGAAATCTGCAATCTGCTTAAAGATTCCTTGCCGTAGCCCATTCTGAGTAGTCCTGGACGCGGTAGAACAACCACCCATAACCAAAAGAACACATCACGATGATTTCTATTGACGACTTCAAAAAGCTGGAACTGAAAGTAGCAACAATCAAGAACGCAGAACCACACCCGAATGCGGACAAGCTTATGGTGTTGCAGATCGACCTCGGTAACGAGCAACGCCAGATCCTCGCGGGCATCCGAAATCACTACTCCACTGCGGAGTTGATCGGCCGCCAGATCGTTATCGTGGCCAATCTACAAACCGCCAAGCTCCGCGGGATGGAGAGCCAAGGCATGCTGCTCGCCGCGTCGGACGAGGACCGAGTCATTCTTCTCGCTCCGGATAAACCGGTGCAGCCGGGCGCCAAAGTGTCTTAAGCCCGTTTCACTCTGGGAGCATCATGAAAAGCATGCAAACTTTCAAGGGGCGACCGACCCTTTGTCTCGTCGATCTCGACGCGCTTTGTTGGAACTTTCGGCAAATCAGAGAAAAAATCGGGGCCAGCGTAAAAATACTCTCGATGGTCAAGGCGAACGCTTACGGCCACGGGGCACCGGCCGTGGCCGCCGCTTTGGCCGCACAAGGAAGCGATGCTTTTGGTGTCGCAACCCTTGAGGAGGGAATTGAGCTCAGGCGGGCGGGTATACGGCAACCCGTCCTCGTTCTGGCCGGCGCCTACCTGGAGCAGATCGAGCAATTCCTCGAGCATCGTCTCATCCCGGTAATTCACGATCCTCATGCCCTGAAAACGATGGAAGCGGCGGTTCGAAGCCGCGGCAGCGCTCTAAACGTGCACCTGAAGATCGACAGCGGTATGGGGAGAATCGGCCTGCTGCCCCAAGAGATGCCCGCGTGGCTCCCATTGCTCAAAAAGCTCACCGCGCTAAAGGTCGAGGGTGTCTTTTCCCATTTCTCACACGCTGAAAGCATCCAAGGCAATTACACTCAAAAGCAGCTGGGGATCTTTCAAAGCATGATCGGCCAGCTCCGCGCGGCAGGAATTATGCCGCCTCTGGTTCATCTCGCTAATAGCGCGGCGACGTTAACCTGCCCCGCAGCGCACTTTGACATGGTCCGTCCCGGTCTCATCTTGTACGGGATTTATCCCTCGGCGGAGATGACGCATCATATTTCCCTCCGGCCGGTGTTATCCTGGAAGACGCGGATCTTGCAGCTCAAGAAAGTCCCCGCCGCAACGAGCATCAGTTATGGACAAACCTTTGTCACAGCTCGCGAGAGCCTGATTGCTACACTTCCGATCGGCTATGCCGACGGTTATTCGCGCATGCTTTCCAACCGCGGGCAGGTGTTGATCCAGGGCAAACGCGCGCCGATCAGGGGCAGAGTTTGCATGGATTTGACTATGGTGGATCTTACCGATATAGGAAATCCGGAACAGGAAGCCGAGGTTGTGCTCCTCGGCTCTCAGGGCGGCGAGCTAATCTCCGCCGATGAGATGGCGGGTTGGTCAGGTACCATCTCATACGAGATTCTCACTTCCATTAGCGCTCGGGTTCCCCGGATACATTATCATTCACAAGGAGGCTAACCGCCAGTGGGCAGGATGCAACGAGCCCTGATCAGCGTATCGGATAAACGCGGCGTCGTGGAGTTCTCCCGGGCGCTGGCCGGCTTGGAGATCGAGATTATCTCCACGGGTGGGACGGCCGCTTTGCTCCGTGACAACAAAATTCCCGTTAGAGATGTTTCGGATATTACCGGCTTTCCCGAAATGATGGATGGCCGCGTCAAAACCCTTCATCCGAAGATTCATGGCGGCATTCTCGCGTTGCGTAACAATCCGGAACACGTGGAGACCATGAAAGAGCATGGCATCCTGCCTATTGACTTGATCGTCGTCAATCTCTATCCGTTCGAAGCCAAAGTGGCGCGCGGCGCATCATTTGAAGAATGCGTCGAAAATATCGATATCGGCGGCCCGAGCATGCTCCGGGCGGCGGCGAAAAACCATGCTTACGTCGGCGTTGTCGTGGACCCGGATGATTACAACCCCGTCATTGCCGAACTGAAGGAACACGGCGTGCTCACGCCCAAGACTCGCTTTCGTCTGTTCTGCAAAGCCTTTCAGCACACGGCCAGGTATGACGGAGCCATTTCGAACTACTTCGCGTCGCTTGACGAAAACAAACAACCAACGGCATGGGGACATACGGTTGATATCCAGCTCCGGAAGATCCAAGACATGCGTTATGGCGAGAATCCCCACCAGCGGGCCGCCTTTTACGCCACTGATGGAGAAAACGGACCGAGCGTAGCACGGGCGAAACAGATCCAAGGAAAGGAATTGTCCTTCAACAATATTCTCGACGCCGATGCCGCCCTCAGTACCGTATTGGAGTTCTCCGACATCGCTGCTGTGGCCATCAAGCACAGCAATCCTTGCGGGGTGGCGCTGTCGAAGAGCTCGCTCGCCGACGCGTTTCGCAAAGCCAAAGCCTGTGACCCCGTCTCTATTTTCGGCGGCGTCATCGCCTTCAACCGTGCCGTCGACGAAGAAACCGCCAAAGAATTGAAGGAGATCTTTTTGGAGATTGTGATCGCGCCGAGCTTTACAGCGGAAGCGAAGGCGGTGCTTTCTTCGGCAAAGAGGCTGCTTAACCTCCGGCTCCTGGAGATTGATATGGCAGAGCCCCAGACCGGTGGCTACGACATGCGCCGCGTGCGTGGCGGTATGTTGCTTCAGGACTGGGACACCGGGTCGGTGGACGTGCGCGCGTGCCAAGTCGTCACTCAACGGAAGCCGACCGAGGAAGAATATCGGGCCCTCGACTTTGCCTGGCGGGTTTGCCGCCACGTGAAATCGAACACGATCGTTTTTGCTTCTCCCGATCAGGTGCTCGGCGTGGGCGCCGGCCAAATGAGTCGCGTCGATTCCGCGCGCATCGCCGTGATGCGCGCGCAGACGCATGGCCTGAATCTCAACGGCGCGGCCGTTGCCTCCGACGCCTTCTATCCTTTTCGTGACGGCATCGACGAAGCCGCCAAAGCCGGCGCCCGCTCGGTGGTTCAGCCGGGCGGTTCGATCAAAGACGATGAAGTCATTGCCGCTGCCAACGAGCATGGAATGGCAATGATCTTCACGGGCATGAGACACTTTCGGCATTAAAAGAACAGTGGCCAGTGCTCAGTTATCAGCTGTCAGTCCCACTCCCCTCGCACCGCTGGTGACTTACTGACCACTGGCAACCGACTACTGATTCTATGAAGGTCCTGGTAATTGGCGGCGGCGGGCGTGAACATGCCCTGGTCTGGAAGATCAGCCAGAGCCCGCGGGTCGACAAGATTTACTGCGCTCCCGGTAACGCGGGAATCAGCGAACTGGCCGAGTGCATTGCTATCGCGCCGGAGCGAATCGATCAACTCGCCGAGTTCGCTGAGCAAGCAAAGATCGACCTGACCGTGGTCGGTCCCGAGCTGCCGCTGACGTTGGGTATAGTCGATCTCTTCGAAGAAAGAGGGCTTCGGGCGTTCGGGCCCAACCGTGAAGCCGCCCGGCTCGAAGGTAGCAAGGCCTTCGCCAAGGACATTCTCAAAGAGAACCGCATTCCCACCGCTTCTTTCGAAACCTTCACTGACGCATCGTCCGCCAAACGCTACATCGGGGTACAGTCACCTCCCTACGTCATCAAGGCCGACGGCCTGGCCGGAGGCAAAGGCGTGATCATTTGTCCGCGGCGCGAAGCGGCCGGCGAAGCTATTGACGAGATCCTCGTGCGCAAGAGCTTCGGCGCCGCGGGCGATAAACTCGTCATTGAAGAATTTCTTGACGGCGAAGAGGCGTCTTTTATGGGGCTCACTGACGGTGACCACATCCTTCCCCTGGCTTCGTCGCAAGACCACAAGCGGGTGTTTGATAACGACGCGGGGCCAAATACGGGAGGCATGGGGGCCTATTCACCCGCGCCGGTGGTGAGGGCGACAATTCACGATCGCATCTTGAGCGAGATCCTCAATCCGTTGCTCGCGGGTCTTAAATGCAGAGGCATTTGCTATCGTGGCTTGATCTATGTCGGACTGATGATCACCAAAGCAGGCCCGAAGGTATTAGAATTTAATGCCCGCTTCGGGGATCCGGAGTGCCAGCCTCTGATGTTGCGTTTGAAAAGCGATCTCATCCCTCTGCTCGAAGCCACCATTACCGGAACTCTGGATCAGGTGGCATCCGAGTGGTACGACGATACCGCTGTCTGCGTGGTCATGTGCGCCGGAGGCTATCCTGGTCCGTATGCTACAGGTAAAGAGATTCACGGGCTGGACAAGCTGAAGGATTGGCCGCAGGGAGTCGTCTTTCATGCTGGAACTACGCGGGCGGAGGATCGCTGGTTTACTTCCGGCGGCCGGGTGCTCGGCGTAACCGCGCGCGCAAGCAACATCGCCGACGCCGTCAAGGAGGTGTATGGCGCCGTGGGTCAAATATCATGGGAAGGCATGCATTACCGTAAAGACATTGCCCAAAAAGCGCTAAAAAAATTTTCGAATTCCTAGCAGGCTGCTGAAAAATCCTCCGTTCACCCTTCGAGAACCTCAGGGCGAACGGAGAGGAACTTGAAATGAGTAGGGATTTTCCGTCCATGCTGAGCCTGTCGAAGCATTCCGAATCTTTTTTCAGCAACCTGCTAGTTAATTTCGGGCTCCAATCGAGTACAGGGCCGCAACCTAAAACGAGATTATCTCTCGCAAAGGCGCCAAGAACGCCAAGTTCAAAGTTCATTCTGGGGAGCACAACGGTTAACAACTTTGCTGAAGCGCTGGCGGCGCTCCGCCGCAGCGAGGTTATCGTTTACCCAACCGAAACACTTTACGGTTTGGGAGCCGATGCACTCGACAACGCGGCTGTCGATCGAGTTCTGGATCTAAAAGGGCGCCAACCCAACAACCCAATCTCAGTGCTCGTGGCCGACCAGGAAATGCTTTGGAGCTTGGTGGCCGACATTCCACCGAATGCGCAAAAACTCATCGACACCTTTTGGCCCGGACCCCTGACGCTGGTTCTACCGGGGCGAGACGCGCTTCCTGCGCCGCTCCTTAACGCTACGGGCGGCCTAGCCGTACGCATTTCGAGCCAGCCGATCGCCACCCGTTTGGTCACGGCACTGGAGCATCCGATAACAGCCACAAGCGCCAATCCTTCGGGACAAGAGCCGGCCCGAACCCTTGAGCAGGCACAAGTCTATTTTGCCGGCCGGGTAAACGTTTTTGTCGACGGTGGAGTGTTACAGTCGAGAACGGGCTCTACGGTCGTGGAGATCATAGACGAGCAGATGAGAATCATTCGCGAAGGCGATATCAGCGCTACACAGATACGACACGTCATCGACGCGCCAGCACGCTAAGCACTGGCCCGATGATTCGTGCGGCATGGTGTAGTCGAACGGTGAGTCGTCCGAAACGCCGACTCTCGACCTCCCCGCGTCGACCCGAGACGCAAAACTCAAGACACGAGACCGAGACTATCTCCGTCTGGCTTGACGACCGCCGCACGCTCGTCTTATTTTACGCGTTGCCTCTCTTTTTGAACGTTTGAACCTTTGAACTTTTGAACCGAATGCACTGGCTGATTAAGCCGAGTTTGATCGGAGGAGCTCACGATGAAAGATGGTTTTAAAGTCATCGATGCTGACCGGCATATTTTGGAGCCGTCGGACCTCTACCAACGCTACCTGCCCGAAAAATTTCGCCACCGCGTGCGCTTGGCCGGGCCGAACCAAACCGTTCGCGAGGTGGATGGAAAACCGGTGTCCGATTCCGCCCAGAGGCCCGGGCGCGTGATGGAAGACTTTGGCTATATCTTTTCTTCCTCGAAGCGCTGGCGCGAGACTTTTGCCGATGCTTACGCGAACAAGTTCGATCCGGCTTCAAATATTCGGGACATGGATCGTGAGGGAATCGATGTAAGCGTTCTGTTTCCAACGATCGGTCTATACATCATGTGGCGCGACGATATTGATCCGGAGTTGAGCGCCGCGATTTGCCGTGCCTACAATACCTGGCTGGCGGAATACTGCGATTATGATCGCAAGCGCCTCCACGGCGTGATGCTGATTCCCCTGCAGGACCCGGCGCGCGCTCTTCAGGAGCTGAAATACGGGCGCGAACAATTAGGCCTGGTCGGCATCTTTTGGCGGCCCAATAAGTTCTGTGGACGCACCTTCGCAAGCCCGGAATACTATCCGATTTACGAGGTCGCATCGGATCTCGGTGTTACGGTGTGCGTGCATGAGGGCGCGCGCACCGTTCTGCCACAGGCCGGTTCGGATCGCTATAGTGAATTCGGGCGCCATATCGCGTGCCATCCGTTCGAACAAATGCTTGCCTGTCTCAATTTTTGCGCTGACGGCGTGCTGGAAAAGTTTCCCAAACTGAAAGTCGCTCATCTGGAATCCGGCTGTGGCTGGGTGCCGTTCTGGCTCGAACGGATGGACGAACATTGGCAGCATGAGTCCCATGGCTCAGCGAAAATAACTAAAGAAAAACCCAGCTATTATTTCAAGCGCCAGTGCTGGGTCAGCTGCGAAGCAGGCGAAGATCTCGTACCGGTGTTTGTCGAGCATGTCGGCGATGACTATTTGATGATCGCCACGGACTACCCGCATAGCGACGCCATCGACAAGTTCCCGGACAAGACGGTTGGCGCCATTAGCGGCAATGCTAAAATATCTGCCGAGTCGCGGCGCAAGATTCTGTGGGACAATCCGACAAAGACGTATGGTTTGGGAGCTTAGCCAAGATGGCAACATTCCGTGTCAAATACTTCGGCAGTAACGATGTGCCAATCCACTTGATCAAACCGATTCTCGATGAGATCGATGCCGAACTGGTCATCGCCCGACCCAGCACCGAAACGGAAATCATTGAAGCAGGACGCGACGCCGATGCCATCATCATGCACGGCTCGGTCCCGTTCACAAAGGAAATCATTGCACAGCTCAAGAAAACCAGGGTTGTGTGCCGAACCGGCGTCGGCGTGGACCGCATGGACCTCGCAGCCGCCCGGGAGTTCGGCATCAAGGTTTGCAATGCCGCCGGCTGTAATTCCATCGAAGTGGCCGAACAGACCATCGGGCTGCTGATCGCCGTCTCGCGCAAGCTCGTGCGCATGAACCAGTATGTGCGCGAAGGTAAATGGCGGCGCCATACCGCCGAGCTACACCGCTATCGGGGGCCGGTCTATCGGATCGCCGGTCGTACTCTCGGTATCGTAGGTTTGGGCCACGTGGGGCGCCAGGTGGCGCCGCGTGCGCAAGGAATGCAGTTGAACGTCCAGACCTATGATCCCTATCTCGATCCCAGCATCGCCAATCACCTCGGTGTGAGAATGGTCTCATTCGATGAATTGGTGAAGACCTCCGATTTTATCAGCCTGCACGCGCCGTTAACGAAACAAACAAGAGGGATGTTTGGCACCGCGCAATTTACGGCGATGAAAAACACCGCCTATCTGATTAACTGCGCGCGCGGCGGTCTCGTCGATACAGAAGCGCTCTATGACGCGCTGGTTGCGGGCGAGATTTCCGGCGCGGCCCTGGATGTCACCGACCCGGAGCCACTCCCCGCCGACCATAAGATTCTCACGCTCCCGAACGTGATCATCACCTGCCACACCGCCGCCAACTCAGACCAGTCGTATGTCGATTGCCAGACACATGCGGCGCGAGAAGTAGCGCGAGTTTTAATAGGCGAGCCGCCAACCACTGAAATCAAAGACCCGTGGCTCCTGGCTGAAGCCCAAGACGAAGGGTTCGGTGGAGTGTAACCCGCCGCAAAAAACCCCGGTGGTACGCTGCAGGCTGCATGATAATCTCGACCACACGGTTTTAAAAAGCTCATGACAACCAGGTAAAGGAGAAACAATGATCACAGTTGAAGGGGAAAAGATCGAGGTCATAGACGCGCACTCCCATATGGGGGCCCGCAAGAAACTGGCCATACACCAGATCCCGCCGATTATGAAGTTCATGGCGGAGGACATGCTGCAATCAATGGATAATGCCGGCGTAGACGGCGTGGTGACTTTTGCCATAGGGATAGGTGAGCCATCGGATTACCGAGAAACCAACGAGTACATCGCCAATGCGATGAAGCAGCACTCCGGACGCATTCACGGCTTCATGCGCTTGAGCCCTGGGAACGGGCCACAGGATACGCTCAAAGTCCTCGAGGAGGGTGTCAAGCTAGGACTTAAAGGTATAAAGATTCACCCGCTGATCGAACATTGCCCCGCAAACGACCGGGAAAAAGTTTACCCGCTGATGGAGGCAGCCCAACATCACGGACTGGTCGTTCTGTTTCACTGCGGTCTGGGAGAAAATGCCAGCCCCAGGCGCATCGGCGAAGTGGCGCAAGATTTTCCCAAGCTCCCAATCATCATGGGCCATTCCGGTCTGGTGGAGGGCGTAAGGGAAGTGGTCGAGATCGCCAAGAAATGTGACAACGTTCACATGGACAGCTCGGGCGTCGGATGGCTGCCGTTTTTTTGCGAGTCAGTTTCATGGGCCGGAGCGGACCGCGTTCTTTACGGCTCCGATCACCCGTTTAATCCCATGGACTGGGAAATCGAGAAGATCGTCAAGCATGCCCAGCGCCACTTGAAGCTCAAGATTGAAGATCTCCGCCTGATTATGTCCGGCAACATCAAGCGGCTGCTCAAGATAAACTAAGCGCGCCTGTGGTATTTTTCGAGGTCTGACTTTTGAACTTTTGAACCTTGAACTTTGAACTCCTCACGCCTTCGCGGCGTGAGGAGAGGCGTGAGCAGGCCGGAGAACCTGGTGCTCGGGAACCAGACCTGCGCGCACACGACGAATATTGTCCACGGCGACGCGAGCAATCGTCTCAATCGTCTCCTGGGTCATATTCGCAACATGAGGAGTGGCGATCACATTCGGTAGCGCGAACAGCGGATCGGTGGGATCGGGCGGCTCGTGCCAAAATACGTCCAGCCCTGCTCCAGCCAGGCGTTGTTCACGTAGCGCCGCCAGCAACGCCGCGCGGTCGACGACACGGCCACGCGCAACATTAATAATAAATGCACTGGACTTCATGAGCCCGAGCTGGGCCGGCCCAATGAGCCCCTCGGTCTCTTTATTGAGGGGAACATGGAGGGAAACGAAATCACTGTGTGTGAGAAGCTCCGGAAGGTATTGCGGCGTCTTCAGCCAGTCCAGGCCCACGGCTTTACGCATGCCGTCGTTCACGCTTCGTTTAACCGCCCAGACACGCATGCCGAACCCGCGCGCCATCGGAACCACCGCGCTCCCGGTTCGACCTAACCCGACGAGGCCCAAGATTTTCCCGCGTAAAACTTGAGTGCTGGGCTCGCCGACGCGATGGGCGGACAACGACTCGGTCGCTTCGCGATATCGCTTGGCCAATGCCAGCGCCAGGAACATGACATGCTCGGCAACGTCTTCGCCGCCGTGGGTTAAATTTGCCGGCACGTTGCAGACAAAAATTCCTCGCGCGGCCGCATACTCCAGGTCCACTGCCTCCAGATGGACTCCCGGTCGCTGAATCAAGCGCAAAAGTGGCGCAGCATCGATCACGTCTCGCGTTACAGGCATGCTGCGGACCAAAAGCACGCGGGCTTTGTTCACCTGCCGCGCCAGTGGCTTGGCTCGGTCGAATTCCTCAACGACGAAGTCGGACCCGAGAATTTGTTCGATCCTGTTCTCGATCGCCAAGCCAGGACCAGCTTTCTTGACGTGCCAGATGTCACTCATCAGTCGGGCAGCCAAGCCAGCGCCCGGATCTCACCGAGCCGGCGCTTCAACGCAGTCCAGCTTTCGCCGCCGTCCGTGCTGCGGTAGATTTGCCCGAGGGTGGCGGCGGCGTAGATCAGCATGGGATCAGCCGGGTTCGTAGCCAAAAAATAAGCCGAGCTTTCGACCCGCCCGGGCAACCGGGCATCTTCCCAGTTCATGCCATAGTTGCGGCTGCGAAAAAGGCGGCCGGCCGTTCCCGGTGGGCCATCGCCATTGGTCATGAACATCACCCCGGTCTTGTCCGGCCGCTCCACAATGGACCGGGTGTACTGCCACTCCGACTCGATGGGCCTCATGACCCAGCTCTCCCCACCGTCTTGGCTGACGTGCAGGCCTGCGTCCGTGGTGGCAAACACAACCGGCTTTCCATTATACACCACCGTAAAACCATGAATATCCTGGGACTTGAATTGATTGGAACATCGTTCCCAGCGCTTGCCACCATCGACGCTTCGCCACGCACCGTCGATTTCCACACCGGCCCAGACGCGCGCTGAGTCCACAGGGTCGAATACGATTTGGGTTACACGCGTCCAATGCTTTCGGCCATAAGCCGCAGGATGTCCCTCCGGAAAAGGCTTATCGCCCAAATAGTAGCCGGTAAGGGCATAGGGTTTCAGCGGCACGTCGAGTTTTTGCCAGCTTTTGCCGCCGTCATCGGTCCGGTAGAGCGCCGCCGGCTGTGTCCCCGCAAGGATAACGTCGGGATTATCTGGCGCGTAGGCCAGGGCAGTGACCAGCATCGCATCATCCATGGGGGAGTTCAGATGCATCCAATTCTTGTCTTGTTGATCCAAGCGGTAAACCCCGCTATTTGTCCCTGCCAGAAGCACCTGCAACGACGATGGATGCAGCGCGAGCGCCCACACTTGGCTGCCGCTGTACATCCCCGTCCCGGTCGACATACGCGTAAGCGTCTCGCCCAGGTCGCTGCTGTTCCACACCGATAGCCCATTCGTGGCGACATAAAGTTGTGACATGTCGGCCCCCTTCCCGTTTCGGGCTTCGCTTTAACGGCGCGTCCCGATTTTGCCGCTCAGTAAATCACAACACCAGGGCTCGAACAATGCCGCAAATTGCGGCGCATCCCAAAATCTTTAACCATCGTCAGCAACGCCCGGTCGGCTACCCGGTGTTTTCTCACAGACCCTCTTGCAGCCATAGCAGGTGTTTGGATAGGGTTAGCTCACCGGAAAATTTCAGTTATAAAACGGGAAGGAAGCTTCCCGAGTTGCCTTTGGAGCATACATGTTGGAAGCGGCACAGAGCGCCCTCGATAATCTCGTCGGCTGCCCTTGTACTCTGGGAGTCTTTCCCAACCGCCTCTTGTTCCTGATCCTGGGCGTTTTCATGGGGTTGGCACTGGGCGCCATTCCAGGTCTTGGCGGGCTCACGGGATTGGCCATACTCCTTCCCTTCACTTTTGATATGGATGCCTATGCCGCAATCGCGATCATTATCGGACTCCTTGCCGTAGCTCCGACCGGTGACACGATTCCGTCGGTCCTGTTTGGCGTGCCGGGCACGGTCGGATCGCAAGCCACGATCATGGACGGCCACCCGATGGCGACCAAGGGGGAAGCAGGCCGAGCCTTCGGCGCGGCCTACGCGGCTTCCCTGATAGGGGGGGTTTTCGGCGCTTTCATCCTGGCGCTCTCGATTCCCGTTCTTCGCCCCATTGTCTTGGCCTTTGGCTCTCCAGAATTTTTCATGATGGGCATCATGGGGATTACCATGGTCGCGGTGCTGAGCGGAGGGGCGCCGATAAAAGGTATGATTGCCGGCGGCATGGGCCTTACTGCAGGGATGATCGGCATGGATCCGCAGGCCGGCATTCTACGCTGGGGGTTCAACCAGATCTACCTGTGGGACGGCTTACATATAGTTCCAGTAACCCTGGGAATCTTTGCCATCCCTGAGATTGTCGACCTTGCGATCAAAGGAACGCGCATCGCCGATGTCCCGCAACAAGCGATCAAAGGCGTGGGCATTGGGATCCGTGATGTCTTTCGTCACTGGTTTTTGGTCCTGCGCTGCAGCGCCCTGGGTGTCTGGGTAGGGTTTGTTCCTGGTCTGGGGGCCTCGGTGGTGGACTGGTTCGCCTATGGGCATGCAGCGCAGACTGAAAAAGATGCGCACAAGACCTTCGGCAAGGGCGACGTGCGCGGGGTGATCGCGCCGGAAAGCGCCAACAACGCCAAAGAAGGCGGCGGTCTTATCCCCACGATCGGTTTTGGTGTTCCCGGAAGCGCCTCGATGGCCCTGTTGCTGGGCGCGCTGTTGATTCATGGGCTCACCCCCGGCCCCGACATGCTCACCACCCACTTGGATATCACGTATACGATGATCTGGAGCCTCGCCCTTGCCAACATTCTTGGCGCGGGAATATGCCTGGCCTTCGTGTCGCAATTATCCAAAGTGGCGACATTACGAATTCATCTGCTCACCCCGATGGTGGTTGCAGTCGTGTTTATCGCCTCCTATCAAGTCACGGCGCAGGCCGGCAATCTCTGGGTGCTTCTTGGCTTTTCGCTCCTCGGTTGGTTCATGAAGCGCTTTGGCTGGCCCCGTCCGCCGCTGATCTTGGGATTGGTCCTGAGCGGCATCATAGAGAACTATCTTTTTATCGCCCTCCAGGCTCATGGCGCCGCCTGGGTTGCACGGCCTATGGTGTGGGTCATATTGGCACTGACCATCGCCAGCCTGACGTATGGACTGTATCGCAGCGAGCGGCGCGGCCGCCGTCCGGACTCGAAGCCGGCTCTGCCAAAGAAATTCAGGATCAGCATAGGCTCGGTTTTCACCTTTTTGATCTTTCTAATATTTTTGGCTGCGATCGTAGCCTCTTGGGACTGGCCCTTCCGAACCCGTATGTTTCCATGGACTATCGGGTTTGCGGCTTTGGGACTGTGCGTAGTCCAGCTTTCCCTCGATCTGTGGCGGGCGCAAGACCCCACAACTCCAGAAGACGCTACCGGCGTCATGGATCTACCCGTGGATCGAGATGTGCCGCCCAAAGTCGTCGCGCGCCGGGCATTCAGTCAGTTCGGTTGGGTCCTGGGCCTATTCAGCGGGGTCTGGCTTATCGGGTTTCTCATTGCCATGCCCGTCTATGTCTGGTCTTATCTAACCTTACAGGGTCGGGAAAGTTGGCGGAGATCTCTCTTCTGTACGGCGCTGATTATCGTACTTTTGTTCGGTTTGTTTCATCGCATTCTCACCGTTCGTTGGCTCGAGCCATACTTTGCCGCTCCTCAACACGCGTTGATCGGTTGGCTTGGCGGGTAACTGGGGCGGCGCGCCGAGCGACAGCTGATAATTCACCCAGAAACGGCTCGGCCGCCCCATCGTCCTATCTTTGTCGCGTTCGGCCGGCCTTGCTATAGCACTTCGAGTTGGGCTATGAGAATTCTGAACCGGGAAAAAGGTCTGGCGTATTATCCAAATACAAGGGGCGAACGAGATGGATTATTTTGAACCGAAAACTCTGAGCGAAGCTTTGGCTCTGCTCGCCAAATATGGCGAGCAGGCCAAGGTGATTGCCGGCGGCACCGACGTTCTGGTGGACATGAAATACAAGGAAGAGCCGGAATACTTGATCAACATCAAACGAATTCCAGGACTCGGCAATATCCGGGAAAACAACGGCGGATTGCTGATTGGCCCTCTGGTTACGATCAGGGAGATAGAGACAAGCAAACTTGTGCGCGAGCGACTTCCGCTGCTCTGGGAATCGTGCCATCAGTTTGCTTCGCTGCAGATTCGAAATACGGCGACTATAGGCGGCAACATCTGCCGGGCGTCACCTTCCGGCGAGACTTTGGCGCCGCTCATGGTCCTGGAGGCAACGGCAAAGGTCGCTTTCTCGGGCGGCGACAAAACCGAGAGTTTCCAGTCTCTCTTTCTCGGTCCGGGCAGGACCACCTTGGGTGCCAAGGGCTTGTTGACCGATATCGAAGTTCCCTACCCCCCGCAGCAGAGCCGCGGGGTTTATCTTAAGCACGCAGTGCGTGGCGCGATGGATATTGCCATGGTCGGAGTCGCGGTGCAGATGACACCGGGCGCAAGCGGGACCGTGCAAGATGTCCGTATCGGCCTGGGCGCCGTCGCCCCGACTCCCGTCCGGGCAAGCAAAGCGGAATCGATGTTGCGCGACCAAGCACTGACTGCCGCGCGAGTCCAAGAGGCGGCTCAGATGGCCGCTATGGAGTCTACTCCGATCAGCGATCAACGCAGCAGCGCTGAATACAGGAAGTGGATCGTCGAGGCCCTGACCAGGCGCGGGCTGGAGCAGAGTTGGAAGGCGGCCACAGGCAAGGAGGTTATCTGATGACCCTTTCGATCAACCTTAAAGTCAATGGGAAGGCCCATACGGCGGCGCTCGAACCGTCTTCGTCTCTGTTGGACTTCTTGCGCGACACCCTCGGTTATAAAGGGACAAAGCTCTGCTGTAATACGGGTGAATGCGGTGCATGCACGATCCTGTTGAACGGGAAGCCGGTAAACTCGTGCGTCGTGCTGGGCGCCGATGCAGCCGGAGCCGAAATCATTACCGTCGAAGGACTGGCAAACGGAGAGAAGCTCCATCCGGTGCAGCAAGCGTTCATCGATACGGCTGCAGTGCAGTGCGGTTACTGCACGCCGGGCTTTCTCGTATCCATTAAGGCGCTGCTCGATCGTACGCAACAACCGACGCCCGAAGACATCGAAGAGGCGATCTCGGGCAACATCTGCCGTTGCACGGGGTACACGAAGATCATCGACGCGATTCACGTCGCGGCCGAGCGGCTAGAGGAAAGGAGCTAAGCGCCATGGCAAAGGCTGAATACAACGTCTTGGGCACAAGCATTCCGAGGCTCGGTGGCGTGGAGCGCGTGACCGGCGCCGGCATTTATGGCATTGATCTCGTCCTCCAGGACGCCGTCTATGGCGGGATACTCCGTAGCGAATACGCGCACGCCAAGATCGTCAGCATTGACACCAGCGAAGCCAGGGCTTTGCCCGGCGTTTACGCGGTTGTGACCGCCGCCGATGCGCCTGACGTGAGATATGGGCGGACGTACATCGACCGCTATATGCTGGCGCGAAACAAAGTGCGCTATATGGGCGATCCGGTAGCTGCGGTTGCGGCGGACAGTCGGGCAGTGGTCAAACAGGCTTTGAAGAAAATCAAAGTCGTCTATGAACCGCTGCCGGTGGTTATCGACCCGGAAGAGACCATGAAGCCGAGTGCGCCGACGCTGCACGAGGACATGCCGTTGCCGTCAAACCTGCCGAAGGACGCCAGCGTGAAGAATGTCTGCGGCTATACGGCCATCCATGCCGGCGAACCGGATAAAGCGATGGCAGAAGCTGACGTGGTGGTTGAAGAAAATTATGAAACCAAGATGATCCATCCGCAGTACCTCGAACCGAGAATTGCAGCGGCGCGGCTGGAACCGGATGGACGGCTGACGGTCTGGGCAAACGCGCAAGCTCCTTTCAGCGTGCGCACGGACGTGGCACGACTACTCGGCCTGCCGCTCAACAAGGTGAGGGTCCTGACCACTGAAATCGGCGGCGGTTTCGGTGGCAAGGCGAGCGGCATTACCTCTGGTGCAGCGGTCGAGCCGATCTGCGGCCTGCTCGCCATCAGAGCCAAGCGCCCGGTCATGATCGTCCTCGACAAAGCCGAGGAAACAATTTCTACGACGATCCGCTCAGGCACAAAGATGTGGATCAAAACCGGCGTCAAGAAAGACGGCACGATCGTCGCGCGCCAGGGGAAAGTCATCTTTGACGCCGGCGCCTATTCCGGCTTCGGCGCCATGGCAGGCGCAAGGGCGACGCAGATGCTCGGCGGCTGGTATCTTACGCCAAACGTCCATATCGACGGCTACGTCGTCTACACGAACAAACAGGTATGCGGCCCGGTACGCGGTCCCGGCGGGCCGCAAGCAGCCTTTGCTGTGGAATCACACATGGATTCCATTGCGGCGAAGTTGAATATGGACCCGGTGGAGTTCCGCTTGAAAAATACTCCGAAGCCCGGAGATCGAATCATCGGAGTGCCCAAGCTGCGCGATGTGTCCCTGGGCGAGACGATTCGCACCGCTGCAGAGCGCGTCGGTTGGGGAAAGGTAAAGCTCGGAAAGAACCAGGGCATTGGCATGGCGACGGGCTCATGGATAGAGGGTTCGGGCCCCGGCGGCGGCGCCATCGTCAAAGTCAACGAAGACGGCTCGGCAACCGTTCACATCGGCAAAGTGGACTACGGCACAGCGCCGCGATTCGGTATTCCCATGATCGTCGCCGAAGAGCTGGGGATCCCCGTCGAGGATGTAACGGTGGTCAATGTAGACACGGACGCAAGCCCGTGGGATGCCGGAACCGTGGGCAGCAGGTCGATGTTAGTGGCGGGTAACGCAACGCGCCTCGCGACCATCGATGCGCGCAACCAGCTGTTAAAATTGGGCGCAAGACAACTCGAGGCCAATGCGGATGACCTCGAGATCAAAGACAAGCAGATTCGCGTCAAAGGAACCCCGACAAAATCGGTATCTCTTGCCGCAGTCGCCAACGCAGCGCACAACGAGATCGGCGAAGTGATCGGTAGAGGCTATTTCGATTCAAAAGCCATGATGGAAGAAGAAAAACAACGCGGCAGCTCGCAGCCGTTCACGGCCCACGCCTGCATTGTCGAAGTCAATCCGGATACCGGCAATGTGAAGATTCTCAAGTATGTCGCTGTCCACGATGTCGGCTTCGTGGTGCACCCGAAGGCCGTCGAAGGGCAAGTCGAAGGCGCGACCGCGATGAGTATCGGCCAAGCGCTTTGCGAACAGGTCGTCTTCGACGAGCAGGGCAGAACACGCAACCCAACGTTCGTTGACTATCTCATGCCAACCATCAACATGCTGCCGCGGATCGAGACAGTACTGATCGAAGGCTATCCGGGGGCTGGGCCCTACGGCACCAAAGGCGCTGGTGAAATCGGCTGCGTGCCGCCTATGGCGGCTATCGCCAATGCAATCTATAACGCGACGGGAGTGCGCATTCGGAAGCTACCCCTGAGCCCGGAAAATGTCTTGCGCGGACTGCGCGAAACGAAGAGCAAAGGAAACGCGTAACGTCTCCGTGTAGGGGCGACTTGTCCAGTCGCCCCTACCAGATGTCATCCTAAACTCCGTGAGGGATCTGCTTTTCCACGTCTTCGATTCCAAGATTAGATTCTTTGCTGCGCTCAGAACGCTTCGCGGATTCTTCGTCGCGGCGCTTCTCAGAATGGCATTGAAAGATGCAGGAGAATAACGAATCTCACACCGAATCACTTCTTCGGCAGCAATACTTCCTTGAGTTTTGCAATCGTTGCGGGTCGAAGGTCATACAGGCTGCCGAGCCTTTTCGCTATAGTCGGCCCGTCAATCACTTCGATATCGAGCTTCGATTTTTGTGCTTCGGATAAAAGGTCCGGATCTTTCAGCGTTGCCACAAACGCTCTCTGCAATGTCTCCAGCCGATCCTTTGGTGTTGCTGGTGGAATCGTGTAGGGGAACTGAGCCCCATGGGCGCTGTCAGCCACGGTGACCAACTCGCGTGCCAAATCCGTCTTGGCGTAATCGATCGCGAGCGGGACTTGCTTATATTTGGGGTGTGATTGAAGTGTGGCCTGCAAAACCGGCCGGATCTTTCCGCTCGCATAGGCGCCGCGCCAAACCGTTTCCACCGTCTGCCAAGAACCACAATACCCGTCCACTTCGCCTGATTCGACCGCCATGCGCGCGCCGGCCCCTCCTTTGTAACCATCCAGGACATCCATTGGTAAATTGAGCGCTACTTTCAAAAGCTTGGGAATGTCCGACGTGCTAGTGCCCGGCCCGATGGCGGAAATTTTCATTGGTCGTTTGGCATTAAACCAGTCCTTGATGGTTGAAATACCGCTCTTCTCGTTGAACGTGCAGACCGTGTCGTACGGGCTGGGCACGCCCAGATAGCCAAATTTGCGACCATCAAATTTGACGGCTTCATTCCCCATGACGTGTTGCAACACCAGCGGAGCCGCCCAGGCGCCGATCGTTAACCCATCCGGCGCGGCCCTGTTATAGAGGTGATTGGCGGCAATGATGCCGCCGGCGCCCGTCATGTTTTCGACAATAACGGTTGGATTGCCGGGAACATGCTTACTAAAGTGGCGCCCGATTACGCGGGTGTAGAGATCAAACGATCCACCGGGCGAATATCCGACGATAAACCGGACGGTTTTATCCTTGAAAAAATTCTGCGCGCTCACCGTCACTGGCAAGACAATCGCAAAAACCCAAATCATGACCCACGAAAATATCATTCTGTTAATCCCCATCATGTGAGCCTCCATTGCACGATATCCATTTTGCTCCGTCGTGCCCGCGCAGGCAGGCATCCAGCTTGTCTCTACCTGCTAGATTCCCGCCTCCGCGGGAATGACGAACCACTCCAAACACTGGCCTTCTGGAGCGTTTCGAACCGTGAGAAACTTCCGAGTAATGTTGATGCCAATCGTAGACCACAGCGTCAGCCACGGCCGATGAAAGGAATGGACTTATTCTCTGTCCGTTCCAGGTACCTGACGAAACGGTATTTGTTCTCGGCCAAATCAATCGATGGCCGCGGGATCTCCCGATGGATGAGACTCTCTTCGACCTTGCAGACAATAAAACTCAGCTCGGCGCGATCGAGAGCCGCCAGTCCATGCTTTTTAAATTCATCTATATCTCTGATCGTCACCGCGCTTTGGATACCGGCGCCCTTGGCCATTGCTGCCAAATCCGTATTCCCCGAGGTCGCCGTCGGATAACTGATACGACTGCCGCTGTAGACGCCGTTGTCGAACACGTACACGACGATGTTCTTTGGCTGCAAGTTTCCCAGCGTCGCCAGGTTGAACAAGGAAAGAAGAATGCTCCCATCGGAGTCGAGTACGATCACTTTGCGGTGCGGTAGCGCCAGCGCCAGGCCCATCCCGACGCCGACTGCGCAGCCCATCATGCCGATCGGCAAACTTCCTTCATGATTCGACAGGTGCGACCACTCAATGCGCTGTCCGCTTTGGGAAGTAACAACCAGCTGGTCGGTCATTCTCGCCGCCAGGAGCTCCAGACAATGATAGCGAATCATACAGTAAAGTCTCCGCCGAAAAGCAAGGCCACGGGGCTTCTGAGTGAGTTCGCAGCCCGCAGGGCGTCTTGAATTTTGATTTCGAGCCGCTCGCCGTCCTCTATGACCAGGTAATCAATGCCGAGCCCTTGAAGCAACGGAATCGTGCGGTTCCCTATAGTGGCATAGAGAAAGCTGTTTCGTTGATCGGGAAATCCCCCGAGGAATGCCACAATCAGCAGGATCGGGACACCCAATTGTTTGCCGATCGTCAAAAGACTGTAGCTCGACACATACAATCCCGTGTTCTCCAGATAGACCGCCGCTTGCTTGCCGGCCAGCGTCGCGCCGGCAGCGATCGTTACCGCCTCGGCTTCGCTGGCGACAGGAATAAGCTCCACCTGCGCGTCGTCATGTAGAAGCGGAATGATTTGGCTCAAGCGCGTCTCGGGCAGGTAGGTGATAAAGTCGATCCCCGTCTCTTTTAAGCCCCCAACTAACCGTCTTGCAAGTTCGTCCTTCATATTTCCCCTTGGTTCCTCAGGGCATTAAAAATCTTTTCAGCAGTGATCGGCAGATCGTAGATCCTCACTCCCACCGCATCATGTACGGCGTTGGCAATCGCCGCTGCAACAGGAACGACCGGTGGTTCACCGATGCTCATCGCGCCATAGGGACCATTGCCGACTGCAAATTCCCGCACAACGGTTTGGAGACGCGGGATGTCCTTTGTCGATGGAATCTTATTTTCGCCAAAATGGGTGGTGAGAACCTTGCCCTCCTCGATAACGAGCTGTTCCATCAGCGCGTAGCCCATGCCCATAACCACCCCTCCGTCGATTTGTCCCTGGTGCAGAAGCGGATTGATCACTGTGCCGGTGCTATGCGCGGTGGTGAATTGCTTCAGGCGGACCTGTCCGGTCTCCCGATCCACTTCTACCTCGGCGACTTGAACACAGAGCGAGGCGGCGGGGCCGGATTCAAAATCCTTGAAAGAGCCTTGGCAACTCAGGTAGCCGCCATTGGCTTTGATAATGTCGCCGTACGCCAATTGTCGCTTTCCCGTTTTGGTGCGAACCGCACCATTTTCACTCAAGGCAAGCTGCTCTCGCGAAATTCCAAGCATATCGGCCGCCAACGTCAGGAGCTTGCCGCGAAGCTCTACGGCAGCACGGTAGGTGGCATGGCCGAAAATTCGCGTCGCCCGACTCGCGCCCACGCCGGTATCCGGCGCAATCCGGCTCGTGTCAAGGACATTAGCGCTCACCCGGCTGAGCGGCACTCTCAGCTCCTCGGCCGCGACCTGGCGCATCGCGGTATAAGTCCCGGCGCCCTGGTCCACCATCGTTGTTGCAACGGTGACGCGCCCAGCTGCATCGATGCCCACCACGGCGTGAGCCTCGCCTCCCAGCGGCAACCATTGTGCTATCGCAATCCCGCGCCCGCGGCTGCGTTTTTCAAGCTTGCCATAGCCGGACGCTTCGATAGCCAGTTTTAGCGTTTCTTCGCTCTTGATGTGCGGCACGAGATGACCAATCGGTGACAGGTCGCCATCATGCATAATATTTTTCTGCCTGAACTCCACCGGATCCATTCCCAACCGCCGCGCCACCAGGTCCATCTGCGATTCGTTGGCAAAATAACCCTGTGGATCTCCCGGCGCGCGCATGTGACCGCAAGGGACCTTGTTCGTATAAACGATTTTCTCCTCAATGAACACATTCGGAATCCTGTAAGGACCGGCGGCTTCCTTGGGTCCAACGAGGTAACCCTGCGGCTTGAATGCGCCGTACGCGCCGCTGTCGTAAACGTAGTTCATTTGATGCGCCACCAGCCGTCCGTTCTTGTTGACGCCGGTTTTGACTTTGACAACCGCGGCGTGGCGCGGATTACCTGCGACAAATTCCTCCGCATAATCCATGACCAGCTTCACCGGCCGTCCGGTCTTCACGGAGAGAACGTAACAGACGGGTACATCCATGAAGTCGCCTTTGCCGCCAAAACATCCGCCGATGTAGCATGGATAGAGCACGAATTCATCCGGAGCTTTGCGAAAAGCAGTCGCAATTTGCTCACGCAGGGCGAAGGGAACTTTGGAGCAGGCCCAGATTTCGGCGCTGCCTCCATTAGCCGCAACAACGCAGGAATGAGGTTCGATGTAAGCTTGATGAACTGGTCTGGTCGTATAGGTGTTCTCAATCACGATATCGGCGGCGCGGAAGCCGGCCGCCACATCGCCTTTTTTCCATGTCATATCGACAAAGACATTGCTCGGCGCCGGCAATTCGTGCAACAGCCCACGATAGCTTTGCACCTCGGAGTGCAGCAGCGGAGCTCCGGGGCTCGCTGCCTCAATTGGATCCAACAACGGAGTGTACTCCTCATACTCGACCTCGATCAGCTCCAGCGCCTCTTCCGCGATCTCCTCACTTTCGGCTGCAACGACCGCAACTTTCTCGCCTACAAATCGCACCAAACCGTCTGCCAGTATCGGCATGTCGTAAATTTTGCGGCCGATCAAAAGGCCTTTGACGTCTGCGTCTGTGAGGATGGCGTGGACTCCGCTTCGCCCGAGGGCCTTGCTTGCATCGATTTTCTTGATTCGACCGTAGGCGATCGGGCTTCGCAGAACCTTCGCCCAAAGCATTCCAGGCAAAACTACATCGGTCGCATACACCGCCTTCCCGGAAACCTTTTCGGGGCCTTCGAGCCTGGATGTGGCCGACCCGATATTCTTACTGTCGCGCCGTTCGATATACTGTCGGGTCCGTTCCTTCATTTTCAAGCCCGCCGATTTTGCCTCGGCAGTAGTAACCCTGTGACGCCGGATGACATTTCTGTAGTTGTTTACCTGCCTGTGTCAGGTAACCTTCGTGACACGCACGCCAGCGAACGAATTGAGACGCACGATATCTTCGGCGGACTCGCTCGGGAAGACCCCTTTAGGTCGCTCTCCTCTTAGCGCCGCCGCAATGGAGTCTCTGACAATCTTCCGAAAAAGAATAACGCCGCGATCGGAGGCGCCAAGCTGCTCCTGGCGGTCGCCCAGCACACCCTGGGTCGATTGCGTCATAATGTCTTCCTGCCGAATGTTTCCCTTAAATGGCATGTACTTGCGGCGGTCGTACTCCTTGACCTCTTGCTTGGGTTGTTCCTGCGCGCGCATGCGCTTGAGTTTCTCGAAAAACTCTGGATCGGGGCCCGTGTAATAATCCACAGTGAAAATCATGAAATGATCATCGTCGTTGGGCGTGAGAAACAAAAAATGTTCGCACTGGGAGCCGTTACGCATGAGCGCCGCCTGGTCGAGCTTCACATGGACGAACTCCGTATCGCCGACTTGTATGACGCTCGGCAGAGCCAAGCTCATTTCATCGGCAAACTCCGTCCCTGGCTCGGGCCCGGGTTTGGTCATGACAACCTTCAAGCCGTAGTCGGTTTCCACGAAATTGAATTCGGGCATGTCTCGATAACTGAAGAACTGATTGCCCCACGTCTGCTCACCGTAGCCGGCGTGCCTGTGGAGAATGCAGATGTGGGCGGGATCCGCCGAGTTCTCGAAAAAATTAAACCAGTTGTATTCACATTGGCGAACCGGCTCGATCTGCCGCTGGCCGCCGCGATCGACGAGGGGCGAGTACCGTGGCAGGGGCGGCGGATTGTCTCGATCCGGCCCCAGATAAGCGAATATGAGACCGCCGAGTTCACGCACTGGATACGATAGGTGCCGAACTTTTTGGGGAAACCTGCTGTCCTTGGGCTCGGCCGGCATATCGAGGCATTGGCCCGTGACATCGAACAGCCAGCCATGATATGGACAGCGGATACCGCCGCACTCGATGTCGCCGTACTCCAGGGAAGTTCCCCGGTGCGGGCAGTGCAAGCCTAACAAACCCAAGCAGCCGTACTCGTCGCGAAATAAAACCAGTTCTTCTCCAAGAATTTTGACCGCTTGAGGAATATCGTAAAGATCTCTAGCCGTCCCCACCGCGATCCAATAACGGCGAAACCATTCGCCCGCCGCGGTTCCGGGACCAATGCGTGGAATGTCCGCCAGAGTAACGGTTTTGTTCTTTTTCTTGCCGACCGCTTTCACGAGCTCAGGCTCCT
>CAYPHJ010000018.1:0-2755 GCA_964410485.1 uncultured Syntrophobacteraceae bacterium | reverse complement strand
TGTAACTCACTCAAGACCGTCCGTGCCGGAGACCATGGGGTAGCCTGACCCTCTCTTGCTCCGTTGAAGTCGCGTCAATCTTGAAGTATTTAACGGGTCATTAAATCATTGCTGACAGAAATTCGGTAGTTCAAGAACCCTTACTTAAGCACATCTGCAGGCGCATGAAAATCGTCGTTACAGGGGGAAGTGGCCGTTTGGGCCGGCAGGTAATCCGCGATTTGCTCGACCACGGATACCGGGTGTTGAGTCTGGATCGCGTGCCCCCGCCAGAAATGCTCTGCGCCTCGTGGTTGGCCGATCTCACCCGCGCTTCCGACCTGTACGAAGCTTTGCGGGATGCCGGCGGGATCGTTCATCTCGGCGCTTATCAGGCGCCGAATTTGGCTCCAGACAGCGAAATCTTTCGCAACAATGTCACCGCGACGTACAACGTCCTCAAAGCTGCTACTGATCTGAAGGTTGCGCGCGCGGTGATCGGATCGAGTATTGCCGCCTATGGTTTCCTTTACGCGCCGCGTTTCTGGTCCCCCGAATATTTGCCGCTGGATGAGGACCATCCTTGCAAGCCCCAGGATCCTTACGGCTTGTCGAAAAAGTTGGGCGAAGAGATAGCCGGCTCCTTTGCCATCTCGCATGCAACGTCCATCGCCAGCCTTCGCCTGGCCGGTGTTAATTTTGATCTTTCTTTTCAAACTTTTCCGGAGCGATGGAAGGATTCTGAAAAAAGACGCAACGGCTTTTGGTCCTACATCGATGTGCGCGATGCGGCGGCAGCTTGCCGCCTCGCGCTGGAAGCGAATTTTACCGGCCACGTGATCTTCAACATTGCGGCGCCGACGAGTGCGATGAGAGAGCCGACTGAGGAATTGATCCGCCGGTTTCTCCCCGATCTCAAGGCGGTCAAGAGTGGCCTCACGGGCAAGTGGAGCGGAGTGGATTCCAGCAAAGCAGAAAGCGTGCTGGGACTTCGCTGCCAGCACCTCTGGCAAGATTACCTTCGTTCATCGTAGACCGTTCTCGAAAAAACTGAGACTCTTTCCCCGGTCAAACCCTCGGCAGGATCCGATGTGCAAGTCGCTCCATGCATTCGAGCATTTCAGAGAGCGAGGAGGGCTGTGGAACGTTCAAGTCGAAGCAGACGTGTTCAACGCCCACAGCGCGAAACGCGAGCAGCGTTTGCAGTACCTCTTCCGCACTGAACTCTCGGATCAGATCCGAAGCATTCCAGCGCAATGTCGCTTTTACCGCCTGTGATGACCGACCAGCCCTTCGCGCTTGTTCCTGTATGTACTTCATGCCTTCGGCTAGCTTCGCGGGGCCGATCCGGCTAGTCGGATGCCACCCGTCTCCGTATTCGGCGGCCCTGCGCATTGCTCTCTTGCTGTTGCCGCCGACCCAAATGGGAGGACCATGTGTTTGCACGGGCTGTGGCAGAAAAATGGACTTCGCCACCCGATAGTAGGTGCCGGAAAAACTCGGTTGTGGCTCCGCCCATAAAGTCTTCAAAACGCGGACGTACTCGTCGGCTTTTTCGTGTCGGTCATGGAAGCTCTCGCCGACCGCGCTGAACTCATCGGTACTCCATCCCGCTCCCAGTCCAAGGATCAGCCGTCCCCCGGAGAGTTGATCCAGTGTCGCTGCAACTTTGGCTGCCAGTACCGGGCTGCGATAGCAGGTGACGAGCACGCTCGTTCCCAATAGAATTTTTTTTGTCGCCGCAGCGGTAAACGCAAGAACGGTGAAGGGCTCGTAGGTGATTTGCATCGCAATGGGGATTTCACCTTGCGGATTTCCCGGATATTGCGCTGTGGGATTTAACGGATAAAGCAAGCGATCAAGAACCCAGACCGAATGAAATCCTAAAGCTTCGGCCCTCTGGGCGAGGCTGGTGATGGCCTGTGCGGAAGCGACAGGGCCGGTATGTGGGAGCGCTACTCCAAGATGCATTTCGATTCGAAAGGGTGAATAACGAATATTGGCTCAAAAGGTGATTCATCTTGCTGCTAATTTTGATCTAAGTCAAAGGGTCGGCAAGTCACCTTTCAACACCGGCTCCTGTTATTCATCCGTGCCGCTCAGCGATGCAAAACAGTCAATAGTCGCGAATATGAAACAAAGAGACGGCTGTGAAGTCATTAGAAATGCTAGAGAATTTTTCACATGTTTCAAAAATGGCACGTAGAAATAAGGCCCTAAGGACCACGTGAAATCCGCAACTTATGGGAAAATAATAAAATTCACTGCCGTCTCCCTGTGCAAACCGTCCGAAACCGCCTCTGATGGGCCTACCCCCCAGGCGCCACCACAGGTAATCAACAGCTTATCAACAGTTCCTGTGGAGAACGGCAGGAGACACAATGTGCGGGCGAAAAAGATGTAGCAGTAAAGTTAATTTTCCCTGCTATTTTTCAGTGTATGCCCAGATTCTAATTACCTCTCCGCTACCGAATTCTTCCAAACTTTTTCTTGATGGAAAAAGTCTATCAGCTCGATTTATCCTTGAGGCGTCGTCGCGGCTTAGCTCACCGTCGGTTCAACCATCTGGATGCCTTCAGCCACCTGGCGAATCGCCGTCGGCTTTGAAATGCACCGTAGAGAAACTTCTGTTGAGGACTGAAAAGGCCTTTGCGTTAAACGGATAGCGGCTGCGGGCGCGCGCAGGGCTGGAAACGCGCCAGTCGAAGGGTTACACTGAGCGGCATGGGGGCGATGTGGGTTCGACGGGGGTGGGAAGTCAAAGTGGCATGCCGGG
>CAYPHJ010000017.1:0-57069 GCA_964410485.1 uncultured Syntrophobacteraceae bacterium | reverse complement strand
TGTCCGCCAGACAAGGGACCGATTATAGCTGAAAGTTGTGCGAAAGCTAATGCCAGCAATCGCCTCCAAGGCGAAGGGAGCAACCCGGATCAAAATCTGTTGAAACTTCGATAAAGAAGCAGGAAACTGCTGTTGAATGGTCATGAGTCAGAAGCGAAGGTTCGGGTTCAGTTTGGCATGTGCCTTGGCACTTCCTACCTTTGCGGGCTGCGTCGCCTATAATCTATCGAGCAACGTTTTGCCCTTGAAAGCGAGCCCGGCACACGAGGCAAGATTTCAAAGTCTCGTCCTGGGTATCGAGCTCTCGGCTGACAAGGCGCCCCCATATCAGCTCGAGAAGCTGGTCGAGCATCTAAGGGAAAGCCGCGTGTTTAAGTCGGTGGAATACGTGACCCAAGCTCCGATCGCGGACTTGGTTCTCACGCAGTTTTCTTTTACCGGGGATGACCCTCACCGGGCATGTGCTCTAGGATTCGAGGGACAGATTCTGACGATTGCCACAATCGGATTGGTACCGCAGATCTGCCAGGCCGAGTATCAAATGGGGTTTGCACTCTACGCGCCAAAGGACAAACAGAAGACAAAGACGTTTTCCTTCGGCTATACGACGCGCAGCGTCGTGGGCTGGGCGGCGCTGTTTTACGCCCCTTCCAGTGAGTGGAAGTTCCAGCCCCAAAAGGAACAGTATCCCGAGTTGTTGAAAGCGGTTTTTTATCGCGAGGTCGAGGCTATCGAGGGGCTGTTGCGGTAGACGGAGGACTGGAGTGTTGGAATCATGGAGTGATGTAGTTGGCTAGCCTCAAGCAAAACCTGATAGACGTCTATAACTTGGGCGGCTTGAGTTTCAAAGACTTGGGCCGTCAGCTGATTGTCGAGGTCCAAGAAGACAACAGCCTCGGATATGCTGCTCAACTCGCGTATTACTTTCTATTTGCGCTTTTCCCGTTTTTGTTATTTTTCACCGCTCTTTTGGGATACCTGCCGGTCAGTGGTCTCATGGACCAAATCATTGAGCTGCTGGCCAGGGTCATGCCTCCTGATGCATTGAAGCTCGTCGAAAAGAATCTCCACGAGCTTACCGCCGATCAACGAGGAGGCTTACTGTCTTTGGGCATTGCCCTTGCCCTTTGGACCTCCTCCAGCGCCATTGTCGCGGTTATGGACGCGCTGAACAGAGCCTATGGTGTGCGAGAAGGTCGGGCGTTCTGGAAAGTGCGCCTTATCGCCATTCTGTTGACGATAGCTTTTTCGGCTTTCATCATTCTTGGTCTGGTTTTGCTCATGTTTGGCCCGCACATCGGCGGCTGGCTGGCAAACCAGGTGGGCTTGGGTTCGCTGTTTGAGATCACCTGGAACATCGCCCGCTGGCCTGTGATAATGTTCTTCCTCATTTTCGGTATCGCGGTGCTGTACTATTTTACCCCCGACGTGGAGCAGGATTGGAAATGGATCACGCCCGGCTCGGTCTTCGCCGTGATTTTGTGGATCCTCGCCTCGCTGGGATTTTCATACTATGTGAGTAACTTTGGTGACTACAACGTTACCTACGGCAGCATCGGCGCAATCATCGTGCTGCTCACCTGGATGTATGTTACGGGCCTGGTGATCCTAATCGGCGGCGAAATCAATTCCATCATTGAGCATGCAAGCCCCGAAGGTAAATCAGAAGGGGAAAAGAAACTGTCATAAAAAGTTCACAATCACAAATCTCTGCCACTTTGAACCTTTGAACACTGGAACCTTTGAACGGGAACGCACTGCTCATCTCGATCGGTGGAGCGTTTCCCGTCCGACGATCGCGAGTAGGATAGCGGACAAGACCAACAGCGGGGCGTAAGCCAGGAAAGGCACTCCGGGATTGAACGTGTCGGCAAGAAATCCCCCCAGAAGCGGGGCGCCGACGCCACCAAGCTCGGCAATAGTGCGCCGGGCAGCCTGCAGGCGGCCCCGCGCGCTTGGCGGCGCAACGTCATACGTCGATGTCGCTAGTGACCCGAGCGAAAGCCCATTGGCAATGCCCAGAAACGATACGATCACCGCCAGATGGAAGAAGCTTCCGGCGAAGGGAACGAGCAGAAACGCCAAGGCCGGAATGCCGGTGCTGGGGACGGTTGCCCATTTCCTGCCAACCTTGTCGATGATAAATCCGGCGGGTAAGATCATTGTGAACACGGCAAAGCCCGAGATCGTGAATAGTGAACCCACTTCTTTTGGCGTAAGACCCAACTCGGAGCTGGCATATAGCGGGAGCATGCTTTGTGTCGTCACGCGGTGAACGAAGCTGGTGAACGTTGCGAGAATGAGGACGATATAAGTGCCTCGTAGGTCCGGGTCAATTTGCCGAAACAAGTCTTTAAAGCTCTGGAACCATTTGCGCGCCGCCGCATAGCCCCAGCGAGACACAGGAGCCGCAGTGGATGGAGAGCGCGGATGCGCTGCGGAATACGGAGCGGAAAATCCAATCATGACGGAAATGGCAGCGCCCACGGAGTAAGCGACGAATACCACGCGAAACCCCATCGTCTCGGTGAGTAACCCACCTACCAAGGGCCCGAGAGCCAGCCCGATGTTGTTGATGCCGTGGAAACCGCTGAGCACCCGCCCACGTTGATCCGGCCGAGCGAGGTCGATCCCCGCAACTTCACGGGCGATGACCCACAGGCTTTCAGCCATGCCGACGATGAAGAGCAACGCCAGTATTGAACCGAACCACGGTACCCCGGCAGCCACTAAACCGGCGATGCAGGCAATTGCCGGGCCGCATATCAACGCAGAGCGCGTGCCGAGCCGATCGAGCACGACGCCACTGATAGGCAGGCCGGCAAATCGTCCCAAAGCCAAAGCGGTGATAGTTTGCGCTGCGGCTCCCGGCGTAACGTCGAAAGCTATCGCCAACACCGGAATTGCCGGAATAATCATCGACCACATTCCCGCCAGTAGGGTGCTCGTATAGAGTGTTACGAGTCCGCGGAGAGTCCGATTTAGCTTGAGCGGAGTCATAGGCGATCATTCCGCATTGTTAGCGCCATAAGATCTGCGTTTCGCGAGGATCGCCTCGCCAGGACCCATCGTTGATTCAGCGTGTCGCGTTTTTTTTCTCTACAAACCAAGGAACTGGGAACCTGAAGCGATTTTGCAGATTAGAACTCGGCATTGCCCGGGGTGCGCGGGAAGGGAATTACATCGCGAATATTCTTTAGACCGGTGAGATACATCATCATCCGTTCAAGCCCGAGCCCAAAGCCCGAGTGCGGCACAGAACCATAGCGGCGCAGGTCCAGATACCACCAGTAGGTGTTTTCATCGAGCCCGGTCTCGCGAAATCGCTGCAACAACACATCGTAGCGCTCCTCGCGTTGGCTGCCGCCGATGATCTCGCCTACACGGGGTACGAGCACGTCCATTGCGCGAACGGTGTTGCCGTCATCGTTGACGCGCATGTAAAAAGGCTTGATCTGCTTGGGATAATCGCTGACGATCACCGGTTTCTTGAAGACTGCTTCTGTAAGAAAGCGCTCGTGCTCGGTTTGCAGGTCGTTGCCCCAGGAAACCGGAAACTCCCAAGGTCGTCCTGATCTCTGCAACTCGGCAATCGCGTCTGTATAGGTGATATGTGCGAACTTTGATTGTGCAACGTGCTCGAGAGTGCCGAGGACGGTTTTCTCGATCCGTTCGTTGAAGAACTCCAGATCTTGTCGAGAATTTAGCAAAACATATCCAATAATAAACTTTAAGAAATCTTCGGCCAGATCCATAGTGTCTTGCAGCTCGAAGAAAGCCATCTCCGGCTCGATCATCCAGAACTCGGCGAGATGGCGTGGGGTGTTGCTGTTTTCCGCACGAAACGTTGGGCCGAAGGTGTAAACTTTGGAGAAGGCTAAGGCAAAGATTTCCGCTTCGAGCTGCCCGCTGACGGTCAAGTAGGCGCGGCGGCCAAAAAAATCCTGCTGCCAGTCGACCCTACCGTCTGCCGCCCGAGGGGGATTGGTTAAATCCAAGGAGGTCACAGTGAACATTTGTCCTGCGCCCTCACAATCCGAGGTAGTAATGATTGGGGTTTGAACGTAGATGAAATCGCGTTCCTGAAAAAAGGTATGGACCGCGTGTGAGAGGGCGTTGCGTACGCGGAAGGCTGCGCCAAACGTGTTGCTGCGCACGCGCAGATGACCGATCTCGCGCAGAAACTCAAGCGAATGGCCTTTTTTTTGTAAAGGGTAGGTTGCCGGATCAGCGCTACCATAAATCTCCAGTTGCGAAACCTTTAATTCCACCGGCTGGCCTTTGGCAGGCGACTCGACGAGCGTCCCGGAAGCTCCGATACTGCTCCCTGTGGTCGCTTGCTTCAGAACGTCTTCCACGATAACGCCGGCTTCAATTACCAGCTGCATGCTCTTAAATTGAGAGCCGTCGTTTAGCTCGACAAAAGTGACACCCTTCGAGTCTCGTCGTGAGCGCACCCAACCACGCAAGGTGATATTATCTCCAACTCTCAATGTATAGGCTTTTTTAACCGATGTTATCAGCGCGGTCATGTGTCTAGCTCAAGTATTCGTGAAATGGGTATAATGTCAACCGAAGAACAGTGGACGACGATTTGGAGTACTGGAGTGGTGGAGTATTGAAGTGCTGGATTTACAACCACCCCTCAGCTCCGGTATTTGGCTGGTTATTGGGTCCGTTTTGATGACAACGGAAAGCGAGTTAGTGAAGGAGACTTCCCACCGGCCATGGCCGCTGCCATCGAAGCGCTGGGTCATGGCTATGCGCTGGCATGATTTGCTGTTTCTTCATTGGCCTATCCGTCCAGAAATTATCCGGCCACTTATGCCGGCCGACCTGGAGCTCGACACCTATGGCGGCTATGCATGGATTGGTGTTGTCCCGTTTCGCATGACAGGTGTCCGTCCACGTTATGTTCCTCCATTTGCCGGGCTTGCATTCCTGGAGCTGAACGTGCGCACGTATGCCAAGACTCCGGGCAGAACCGGGGTTTGGTTCTTCAGCCTGGACGCTGGAAACCCTCTTGCGGTGCGAGCCGCCCGAATATGGTATGGGCTTCCGTACTACGATGCCCGCATGGCAGCGCGGGTCCAGGGCGAAGCGATTCACTACCAGAGCATCCGCGCAGATCAGAAAAGCCCAGGGATCGAATTCGAAGCATCGTATGCGCCGAGCGGCGCCGTCTACCACTCCGCTTCAGGTGCACTCGATCACTGGCTCACTGAGCGCTATTGTCTCTATGCCCAAGACCGACGCGGCAGTTTGAGGTATTTGGATATTCATCACTCACGATGGCCTTTGCAGTCGGTAGAAGTAGCGCTGCGTAAGAATACCATGGCAGTCCCCATTGGCATTAACGTGTTTGACCGGCCGCCGGTGACGCACTTTGCTCGTTACCTGGAGGTTATTGGCTGGCCGAGTGAAAGGCTGGCGTGAAGACAGTTGGAATTTGAAACGAATACATGGCTCGGCACGGCCGCAAACAAGTAGTCACGGACGTTCACCGCGAAGGTTCTAGCGCGGCAGAGCCGCAACCAAAGGAGAAACAGAGACTCGCCACGAAGGACACGAAGTTAAGAAATTCAAGAAATTAGTTTCCGAACCTTCGTGACCTGCGTGTGCTTCGTGGTGCCATGGGTATTACTTGTTTAGCAATCAATTTTGAATTACCCGAAAAAAAGAGGCACTTATGACACGGCGTGGATTATTGCTAGGATTACTCGCGACGGCTTTCTGGAGCGCGCTGAAAACCTCGGGGTTTGGCGCACAACCATCCTCGATGAAAGATATCGAAGCGCTGCAGAAAAACTGGAGGCGGCTATTGCGCAGCGGATTGAACGTGCCGTTGCCTGCCGAGCCCCTGAAACTTTCCAGAGAGGAGTGGCGCAAACGTTTGAATCCTATGCAGTTCAAGGTGCTGCGTGAGGAAGGCACCGAAGCTCCCGGATCGAGCCCGCTGAATGATGAAAAGCGACCCGGCGTATTTCTCTGCGTGGGCTGTGATCTGGCGCTTTTTACCTCCGAGATGAAGTATGACAGCGGCACGGGCTGGCCGAGCTTTTTCACCACAATTTCCGCCGTATTCGGCACCAAGACCGATTACAAGTTGATCCTGCCGCGCATCGAATATCATTGCATTCGTTGCGGCGGGCACCACGGTCACGTCTTCGACGACGGTCCACCGCCCACCGGCAAACGGTGGTGTAACAACGGCGTTGCCCTCAAGTTTGTCGCGCAGCGGGCTTAGGCTTGCCCTCCTTCGTTCTTCCCGTCCCTCGCTACGGCCTTTGGCCTACTCGGGAAACCGGCCGCCCTGAGTAGCCGCGTCTATGCGGCGTATCGAAAGGCGCGGGGGAGAGTTGGGGTGACCCTAACCTCAACCTAAGCCTTCTTTACGGCGGCTCTTATAGGTAAATTGCCGCTCGTAAAGCGATTGCAGCTCTGCCAGAGTCGTGACCTGAGCCGGACCTTTGTCGTCACGGATTCTCGTGATGCGCGCGAATCGCAGGGCAACCCCGGAGCTGTACTGGGGACTTTTTTGTATCTCGTTGTAGGCGACCTCCACGACGACCTCGGGTCTTACGGTCACCGTGTAACCATCATCCGCTACCTGCAATTCTTTCAGTGTAGTGGTCATCTCCGTAAATTCCTTGTCGGTGAGCCCCTTGAAGGTTTTTCCCACCGGCGCGAATCCGCCGGCTGCGTCGGCTACTGCGAGGTGATAATTCGACAACCAGCCGCGCCTCCGGCCGGAGCCGCGGTCAGCTGCGATGATGACACAATCGACGGTTTCAGCAGGCTTGATCTTGAACCAGAGTTTGCCGCGATTGCCCGGCGTATAGGGGCTATAAAGCGCCTTCGCCATCAATCCTTCGTGACCCGCGGCAAGGGCCTGGTCGAGAAACGCCGTGGCTTGGACTTTTTCGTGTACGATCTGGCGCTGCGTCAGGTGTTTGCCGGCGCTTACAGCTTCCAGCCGGGACCACCGTTCTTCATAAGGAGCATCGATGAGCGAACGACCGTTGAGGAAAAGACAATCGAAGAGATGCAGCGACAGGGGAATATCAGTGGCCGCCGATTCGATGCCGTGTATGCGCTTGAAACGCCTCATGAGCTCCTGGAAGGGATAGGGGCGGCCGTCTTTTCCTACCGCGATGACCTCTCCGTCGAGAATAAAAGAATGGCCCGCGAGCTCTTCGCGCGCGATTTTTGTGATATCCGGGAGACTCAGAGTAACCTCGGAAAGCCGCCGGCTCCAGATGCGCACGCAGTCCTGGTCTTTGTGGATCTGAATTCTAGCGCCGTCGTATTTATACTCGAGCGCTGTTTCGCCTCCGTGCGCCTGAAAGATCTCATCGAAATCTTGGCAAAGCTCGGATAGCATGGGCAAGAGCGGAATGAATAGCTTGATGTCGACCTCTTGAAGGCCTCTGGCGCCTCGAGTCAAGCCAATAGCCGCGACTTCCGCAAGGTCGGAAAGAAACAGTGCCGCCCGGCGTACGCTTTTCAAATCAGCGCCGCACGCGCGTGCAATTGCTTCCTGGATGAGCCCGTCGTGCAGCCCGATTCTGAGTTCGTTGTGGAGAAGGCGAAACAAGACCGGGCGCTCTTGTGCCGTCGCTCTTGCGATCAGCTCCTGTAGCCGGACATATTTTTCCCGACGCGACCCTTTCCCGGCCGCCTCGGCAATGGCGGCGAAGCTCTGCGCCACATCTTTTAACGTCAGCAAGCGCGAAGGCTCAGGTGGTGTTTCGGAAACTCCGTTGGCTTCGAGAAGGGCGCCGGCGCCGATCGCGAGGTTTCGCGGGTCGGAAACGGGAAAAGGACGACCGGACAGAAACGCCACCCCATGCCGAATCTCATCTGGCTCCAGGCGCTTCAGATATTCGGCCGCAGCGGCCACCTTTGCAAGACGGCTGGCGGTTTTCTCAAGCTCATAGCACAGGGCGGCGAATTCGGAGAAATTCATTGCTCTACAATTTAGGTTCAAAGGTTCAATAGTTCAAATGTTCATACGCCATCTGCCATACGCCGTCCGCCAGAGTGTGCTATCTTTGGGGTCTTGAGGTGAATTGTTGAATGTTTCACGCACAGATCGGATCGCCGCGGCGGTCACTCGACTCTTCGTGCTATGGGTGATGGCAGGATCGGCGGCGGCGCTGGTTTGGCCAGCGGGGTTCACGTGGTTTCAGCCCTTCATTGTTCCCGGACTGGGCTTAATCATGTTCGGCATGGGCATGGCTCTAACGCCTGCCGACTTTAAGCGAGTGGCGAAGCAGCCATACGCGGTGGGAGTCGGGTTGGCGGCGCAATTTTTTATTATGCCTGTGGCGGCTGTCGTCATTGCGAAAACATTCGCCGTCCCCCCGGCCATTGCGGCCGGATTGATCCTCGTGGGCTCGTGTCCCGGTGGGACCGCATCAAACGTCATGACCTATCTCGCCAAAGGTGACGTGGCGCTATCCGTGACAATGACTTCCTGTGCAACGATGCTCTCCGTCCTGGCCACCCCATATTTGATGCTATGGCTCGCTGGTGAATACGTCCCCGTTCATCCGCGCGAGCTTTTGCGCTCGATCTTGCTCATTGTCATTATTCCCGTGGTCGCGGGATTGCTGGTGCGGCAGTTTTTTGGTGTCAGCGCTCGTCGGTTCGATGCGCTCCTGCCGATTATATCTGTGACTTTCATCGTAATGATTGTTGCGTGCATCGTGGCACTTTCCAGAGATCAATTAGCACGCACCGGCGGGATAGTTTTTGTTACCGTAGCCATGCACAACGGCTGTGGCTTGCTGCTTGGCTACGGCATGGCAAAACTTGCGCGCTTAGACGCGCCACGTTGCCGCACCATCGCCATCGAGGTGGGGATGCAGAATTCAGGGCTCGGAGTTGCGTTGGCACGCCAGCACTTTGCCGACGTGTTGGTGGCATTACCGGCGGCAATTTTCAGCGTCTGGCATAACATCTCCGGGCCGGCGCTGGCCAACTATTGGTCACGGAAATCCCAAAACACTTGACAGGACCCGCTCGGATTGCTATTCGATGCATAGGTTTACATCGATCGCCAACAACGACCAGCATCTTTGAGCAGGCTCAAGACGCGGCTAACGAGAGGAGCTGAAGCATTCCTCCGCGGGTATATCGGCGAGCACGGGCCAGTTGCTTTTTGCGAGTTTTTAGCAGGGAGCGGCTGGCCTTTTTGTTTTGTAGCTAGGAGGTACCATGGACAAAATTGATTTTTCGATTGGGATTGGTGGCGCTGCAGGTCAGGGGATCGCCACGCCCGGAGATATCTTGGCGCGGATTTTCGTGCGCCGCGGGTTGCATCTGAATGCCTACAACGCCTATCAGTCGATCATTCGCGGTGGCCATATTTTCCTTACTCTAAGGACTGGCAATGAGCCGGTGCTTAGCTTCGGGGATAGACTGGATCTCCTTATTCCGCTGAATCAAGACACGATGGATCGCCATCTCAAAATTATGCAAGAGGGCTCTGCGGTTTTGTACAATCGCGACAAGATTAAATGTGGAACTCCGGCCGAAGGCGTCCAGCTCTGCGCTTTTTCTGTCAAAGAACTCGCGCCCAACGTCAAAGGCGACCTCGTGCAAAATACCATTGCCGTAGCGGCTGCGCTGCAGCTCCTCGGCGTGGCATTCAAAGTGCTCGAGGATATTTTGACCGTACAGTTCAAGAGAAAAGGGGAGGCGGTGATCGCCGAGAACGTGGGGGTAGCGCGAGCGGGATATGAATACGCCGCCGTGCACTTCAAGCCGTTTCGGGTATCTTTACCGGACAGCGGCAAGCCGTTGGGCTTTTTTGAGGGGAACCAGGCGCTCGCCATGGGTGGTGCCGCTGCCGGTGTGCGTTTCTACTGCGCTTATCCGATGAGTCCTTCCTCGGGCGTGCTTCACTGGATGGCCCGCCACGCCAGGACACTGGGAATTATGGTGCGGCAAGTCGAAGATGAGCTCGGCGTGATCAATATGGCCATCGGCGCGGCGCACACAGGCTGCCGCGCCATGTGCGCCACTTCGGGCGGGGGCTTCGCGCTGATGAGCGAAGCGCTGGGCTCGGCAGCCATGATGGAAATTCCGGTCGTCTGTATCAATGTCCAGCGCGCGGGCCCGGCCACCGGCGTGCCGACCAAAACGGAGCAAGGCGATCTATGGCAAGTCCTCGGCGCGGGACAGGGGGATTATCCGCGCGTCATCGTAGCGCCAACGAATATCATCGATTGTTTCAAAACCGTGCCGCGCCTATTCAACCTGGTGGACAAGTTTCAGTGCCCGGGCATTATTCTTTCGGATCTTTTATTATCCGAAGGGCGCTCCAGTGTGGATCCCGCCGAGCTGGACTTTAATGTCCCGATTGACCGGGGCGAGATCATTGGCTTGAACGGAAGCGGCGCGCCGGTGAATGGCGGTTACCAGCGTTTCAAATTGACCGACAGCGGCATTTCGCCGCGCGCGCTTCCCGGAACTCCAGGATGCGAGCACGTGGTTGCCACGGACGAGCACGACGAAGATGGCGTCCTGATCAGCGACGAGTTCACCAATCCACACAAGCGCCAGGCCATGCATGAAAAGCGCATGCGCAAGATGGAAGGCGTGCTTTCTCTATTGGAGCCGCCCGAGCTCTTTGGGCCGGCTGAAGCAAATGTCACGCTTGTCGGCTGGGGTTCTACCGAGGGCGTCATCCGCGAGGCACTCCGGCAACTTGCGAACGAGCAAGGTGTTCTTGCCAATCATGTTCAGATCAAGTGGCTCGTGCCACTGCAGACGGAGGCACTCGTCGCGCTGCTATCGAAACGCAAGAAGTTGATCATTGTCGAAAACAACTATAGCGGCCAGTTTGCTCGTTACTTGCGATCTGAGACCAGTATTGTGGCGGACGGCCATATTCGTAAATACGACGGTGAGCCGTTCATGCCGCACCACATTGTGGATGGTGTTGTGGCGATTTTGGCCGGCGCCACCCAACGATACGTGCCGGTTCATGAAATTATGGTGTGAAGGAGAGTGCTATGGGTATACCAGTGACAGATGCGGAAGTTAAAACGAGAGGATCGGACACGGTTCGACCGGAGCGCGCCAGGCTCACGGTTAAGGACTTCAAAGGGAAGGCGGAACCCGATTGGTGTCCGGGATGCGGCGACTTTGGCGTTTTGAGCGCTCTAAAGCAAGCGATCGCGGAGCTGGGGCTTTATCCTCACGAGGTGATGGTTATCAGCGGCATTGGCTGCTCTTCCAACCTTCCCGGATACATCAACACGTACGGGATGCATACGCTGCACGGCCGCGCGCTCGCCGTCGGAACCGGGGCACAGCTTGCGAACCATGAACTCAAAGTCATCGTCACGGGCGGCGATGGCGATGGCTATGGTATTGGCGGGAATCACTTCGTTCACTCCATGCGCCGTAACGTAGACGTGACCTACATCGTCATGGATAACCAGATCTATGGCCTGACGACCGGGCAGGTTTCGCCCACGAGTCTCAAAGACATGAAGACAAAGAGCACGCCCTTCGGAAGCGTGGAAAATCCCATCAACCCAATTCCACTGGCAATTGCCGCCGGCGCCACCTATGTGGCCCGCGGATACACAGGGCAGGTAAAGCACCTGGTGGACTTGATCAAAGGCGGCATTCAACACAAAGGTTTCGCTTTGATCGACGCGTTCAGTCCATGCGTAACGTACAACCACGACAACGGTCATGAGTTCTTCAAACAGCGCACCAAGAAATTAGAAGAGATGGGGCACGATCCCACCGATTTCGCTGCCGCGATGAAGCAAGGCTACTCCTGGGACGAGTTCATTCCGATCGGACTTTTTTGGAAACGCGAAGATCTGCCGAGTCTCGACCAGCTGGAGCCGATTCTGGCAGATGGCACGCCCCTTGCCCAGCGCCCGCTCGGGGTGTCCAAGGAGACCGCTCAAGCGCTGATCCGCGAGTTGATGTAACGGGTCGAAAGAAGACTGTTTGACCCTTCCTTTTTTACGGGACGCCACGTGTAGGGGCAGACACACAGGTCTGCCCCTACATCGGAGTTAGACTTAATAACCATGAGCCAATTTATTATTACCGACGCTCTTGTCCTGCCGATGACGGAGGAGCGAAAGTCGTTCGAAGGGTTTGTGCGCTTTAAAGACGGCATCATCACGGAAGTGGCCCCGGGCAGAGCGCGAGAGCTCACAAGCGACGACGAACAGGTCATCGACGGGAAAGGGCGCGTTCTCATGCCTGGGCTGATCAATGCCCATACCCATCTCTATCAGGTCCTGCTCCGCGCGGTCTGGGAAGATCTCCCGCTGCTGTCGTGGCTCGAGCGCATCTACGGCGCCGCGCAAGTGCTCACGCCCGAGCACTTTTACGCCGGAAGCCTGCTCGGTTGCGCCGAGGCCATTCACAGTGGCGTCACGACGGTTTGCGAGCACAACTTTTTGAATCCCCATCCCGATTGTGCCTTTGAGTCGATTCGCGCGATTGGGCAGTCAGGGCTTCGCGCCGTTTTTGCCCGAACCGTGATGGACAGTGGCGAAATCGTCCCGGCCTGTGTAAAAGAAAAACCGGAGCAAGCCTTCCGCCATATTGAAAAAATCGTCAGAGCCTGTGCCGGCGAGCGCCGGCTTTCAATAATGACGGGGCCCAACACCCCTCCGCTGAACACCACTCCGGAACTGCTGAAGGCCATCCGACGCTTTGCGAGCGAACAGTCGCTGGGTATCAGCGCCCATGTAGCGGAGTCGAGATCGGTGGTGGAGTTCACGCGGGACAAATATGGCAAGTCTGGCGTTGTCGAATTTCTGGATGAATACGGCATTCCCGGTCCGAGTGCCATCTTCGCGCACGCCGTCCATATCTCTGAATCCGAAATTCAAATACTCAAAGAATCCGGTAGCTCGGTGTCGCACAATCCCGTCAGCAACATGATGTTGGGTGACGGCATTGCGCCCGTCATCGAAATGCTGAAGCAGGGAGTGAATGTCGCTTTGGGCACCGATGGCGCGGCCAGCAATCATTCACAGGATCTTTTTGAAACGATGAAATGCGCTTCTCTGCTGCAAAAGGTTCACCACCAGGATGCCGGAGCCATTGAGCCTTACAAGGTGCTGCGAATGGCAACCAGCGGCGGAGCCGGAGCATTGGGACTTTCATCGGTTTGTGGGACGCTCGAGATCGGGAAAAAGGCAGACCTGATCCTGATTGAGTTGCAGACCCTCCACCAGCAGCCGGTCAATGACATCTTTAGCCAAATCGTGCACTGCGCCAAGGCGGGCGACGTCCGAACTGTGATTGTGGACGGTGAAGTCATCATGAAAGAGCGCGATCTAACAAGCCTTGACGTGCCGGCGATTCTGTATCACGCAAAAAAGGCCAATGTGGATTTGATGAGACGACTGAGCGCGCTCACTTAGCCTTCGCTTCGCTCATCATCTCAGATGGCAAATTTCAGATCTCAGAACGTCCTGAAACGTGAACTTTGAAACTTCCTTGCGAAGCGAGGAATCAGCGGACACATGCTGTTTCTAGCCTTGGCGATTGTTTGTTCCGCCTTGTTGCCGGTCTTGTTTCGCGCGTTTAGCGAGCTTCAAGTCCATGTGGTTTCCGCCATTCCGGCAAACTATCTCGCCTGCACGATCTTGGGAGCGTTCTTGGCGATGGATCGACTGGATTTGGCAATGCTCATCACGCAGAGATGGCTCGCTCTGGCTATTTTACAGGGTTTGATCCTCGCTGGAAACTTTTACCTGCTGGCACACACCGCACAGCGCGCCGGCGTGGCCGTAGCGGCTCTGGCAAGCCGCGTTTCGGTGGCCATCCCCGTCGTGGTGGGACTTGCCGTTTTCGGCGACGCGATGACAACGATGAAATCTATCGGTTTGGCGGGGGCGCTCGCGTCTCTTTACTTGAGCACAGAGGCGCGTGGCTCTCGCTTGCTTGCGCGCTCCCACAGGGTGCTGCCGGTCGTATTATTTTTCTCGTTCGGCTCCTATTTTACGCTTCTCAAAATCGCTCAAGCCTACTATCTGGAGCTCGAAAGCTATCATCTTTATGTGACCTCGGCCTTTTTCTTTGCCTTGGTCGCGAGCCTTCCCG
This sequence comes from uncultured Syntrophobacteraceae bacterium, assembly GCA_964410485.1. Classification (GTDB taxonomy): domain Bacteria; phylum Desulfobacterota; class Binatia; order UBA9968; family UBA9968; genus CAYPHJ01. The sequence continues at coordinate 42,969 of CAYPHJ010000017.1, read as the reverse complement.
CGTTGGTATGGGCAAGCGCCCGGGATCGCGGTGGTTTTTTCCCGGCGCATTGGCTTTGGGGATCACTCTTGGGGCTCCTGAACTATGGCGCGGTTTATTTTTTGGTGCGTGTGTTGAGTCTGGACAGCTGGGAAAGCTCCCAGGTGTACCCCATCTACAGTGTGGGTGTTGTGCTATTGAGCACGCTACTTGCAGCAGTCTTGTTCAGAGAAAAACTGTCGCGCCGCAAGCTCCACGGGCTTGTCATTGGGATCGCTTCCGTCGCTCTGCTGAACCGCTGATCACAACGTCCCAATTCGGGAAAGTTCAAGGTTTAATGGTCGAGCTGCGGCGCCATCCTAGCTCGGTTGCGCCGCTGCGCTCATTGCGTGCTGTACGAGCCTTTCGAGCTGTTCATGAGGGTGTGCCCCAACTAGCAGATACCGACCCGCTAAAAAAGTAGGCACGGCATTGACACCAACCGCGGCGCATCTTCGCCAGTCTTCGTCCACCGCTGCCTTGAAACTGCGGCTCAGGAGCACATCTGTCGCCTCATCGGCGGGTAAGCCAGCCGTGGATGCCACCTCGGCAAGTACTTCAGTCTGGGCAATGTTCTTGGCGTCGGCAAAGTAGGCGCGGAAGAGGGCGTCGCTAATCTCGTCTCCCCTGTTTTTGGACTCGGCCCATTTCGCCAGCTCCTGAGCGAGACGACTGTTGTATGACATCTTGCGCTCGACATTGTACGGCAATCCCTCGCGGTCCATGTTCATCTTCATCTGCTGGTTGCGCGCGAGATACTCCGGCCCACGGAGGCTCCCTTGTTCCGGAGTTTCCGGGTGCAGCGGAAAATGTGTGAGCTTGATCGTTAGCTCGTAATTGCCTCTGAGTTTCTCGACACGCCCGGTGACGAGATAACACCAGGGTCAAACGAAATCGGAAAAGATTTCGAGTATAAGCGGTTCCGACATGGTGCCTCCCTCCGATAACCGTGGCATATGCTTGAAGCCACTATGCCATAATCTATCTGCCATGCGCCACAGACGAATCAGCCATAGAAGATGTTTTCTCCGTCGAGCCGCGCAAAAGCCGGCAGACGATGCTCGTAACAGCCGTCCTCCATAATGTGATGTACCGAGAAGCCTCGAACCAGAAAGGCGTCGGCCAGCAATTGCCGGTGGCAACGCCAGGGCACGGCCTCCGCGCACATCAACACGCTGCGGTTTTGTGCGACCTGCATCGCCAGCTCTTTTAAAATCCGCTCAAACTCTTGTGTCAGCATGAAATCGGCGTAAGCACGAAACGTTTTTGTCTTCCAGCCTGTATTGGTCGATTCACCCGATGGCTTGCGAAATCCTCCCAGATCACCGCGCCAGATATATCCGATGCCGCAATTCTTCAGAGCCATATCCAACCGCTCGCGGTTGAAGTGTGAAAAGCGCCTCGATACGGGCCAGCGCCGCACATCCACAAGGAGGCGGATCCTGTGCGCTTCGAGTAAGTCTACAAATGCTGTCATCGGCCGGGTTGAATGGCCAATCGTATGGACGGTGCGAGGCAAATTACATTTCATAAACAAGAGACCGGCGACCGAGGACCGACGACCGACAAGAACGACGAAGACGACCGGCGGAAGGCCGCGGACGAAGAAGCGGGGACCTGCCCGCATCTTTATACTTTAACAACACTTTTGCTGATACCCAGCACGAGTATGCTAAGATCATGCGATGTGGCGCTCGACCACTCTTACGCTTTTCTGGTTCGTCTATATGGCCTCGGTGGGTATTGTCCTTCCCTACTATAGTCTCTACCTCAAAGAAAACGCTGGGCTCTCGGGTACGGAGCTGGGGCTGGTTCTGGCTATCCTACCGCTCGTCAGCATTGCCGCGCAGCCGTTCTGGGGGCAGGTTGCGGATCGGACGGGCGCGCGCAGTCGTATCCTAGTGCTGCTTTCGCTTGGCTCCGCGATGGGCTACCTGGGAATCGCGGCCGCCCAAGGATTCTGGTCCATCCTTTTGGCCACGGCGGCATTGGCCGCATTTGGCACTGCCGTTCTGCCCATTACGATCTCCGTGACGTTGGCGGTCCTGCGCAATGCCGGCCCGCACGCTTTTGGGTTTATGCGTGTTTGGGGGACGGCAGGATATTTTTTGATGATAATCATGTTTCCTCCGATTTTGAAACATTATCAAACTGCCCGCGGACTTGCGGTAAATACTCATGCGGTCTCGGAGCCAGCTCTGGAAATCATGTTCATCATCACAGCTATGCTCACCGCGGTGGCAGCCCTGATCGGCGTTTTCTTGCCACAAAGGGGAGCTGTAGCGCTACGTGCCGCCAGAGGTGACTGGCGCTTGCTGCTCGGCCACCCCGCGTACCTGCGCTTTCTCGCATTTTCGTTTATGGCCTATCTCCTGTCCCAGGGGCCGATGTGGCTGTTCCCCATCTTTGTTCGCGCGCGTGGCGGGGATATAGAGACGATCCGCAACATGTGGGTTTACATGCTGGTGGTAGAAATACCATTGGTGTTGGCTTTCGGCAGCGGTCTAAAGAGCCTGGGCGCGCGGGGCCTTATGGGGATTGGAGTATTTGTTGGCGGGTTGCGTTGGCTTCTCAGCGCTGTGACTGCTGATCTGCAGCTACTCTCGCTCGTGCAAATGCTACACGGGGTCACGGTCGTCGGTCTCCTCATGGGTGGCCCGCTCTATCTCGATGCGATAGCACCCGAGAGGCTACGTTCCACCGCTCAGGCAGTACTTTCAATGGTTGGTGTCGGCATCGCAGGGATCGCATCGAACTTGGGATCGGGATGGTTGTTAGACCGCGCGGGGATAGATGCGGTTTATGCGTTAAGTGGCGGGGTATCGGTTCTGCTCGGCTGCTTTGCCTGGTGGATCCTTCCTTCTCCTGCCGAATCGATAAAGGCCGGTAAGTGAGGCGGACGCGCGCTTCGATTTACGGGTGCGTTGTTGAACACGTGGTGAATCACTCAACGCGAAGGATTCCGCCCTGCATGACTGCAGCGATTTCCCTGCAAAGAAAGTGATGCGGCCTTCAGGCATCGGCGGTGATGGTTAAAAAAAAGCATCCCGCCTGTGGGACACACTTAAAATACTCACGTGACGATCTCGGATCGCTGTGTCCCATTTTTTGTTCGGGGAGCGTGGCATATTACTTGCTCCGATCTTTTGCATGAGTTTTGTCTGCCAGCATTGCGGGGAATTGAGAGTAGGCAGAACCTATCGGGTTACGAGCGAAGAACACGGCATTTGTTTGCTGGATATGATTGTCTGTGATGCGTGTTATCGCCAGGCGAAAAAGTTAGGCCTTAGAGCCGACGAGATTGAGCTTCACGATCGGCTGGAGCCTGACCCTTCTCACAAGACAACCTGAAGGTAACAGCTAGCACTGCGCCCCGGTATTGCCAACGTCGGCTCGAAGGTCTTGCCTGCTGGTTTGCTGACGGCCACTTCCTTTGAGCGAGTTATTCAGTGATACCGGCGTCGTCGCTAGCAGCGGCCCGCCTGATCTAACCCCGTTTTCAAGTCTGCATAAAGGAGCCTGTGAAACAGGTGTTCTCCCGCCTCGCGGACCGAGAGGCGGCCTGACCGGTACGCTCGAGACGCGAGACCTCGCTGAACCGAGCTACAGATCGAGGCGTCCTCTTCCTGTATGAGATGGCTTGCATCAATGCTCGCGACGTTACGCGCACGGGCTCGCTCCGACACGTCGACAAAATAAAAATCAAAAATGATCTCGCTGCGATCGAGCCCGACGGGATAAACGACATGCGTGTCCATGACTCCCTCGTACAGGTTGATCATCAAGTTGGGATAGATCCAATAATAGCGCGCGCGCTTTCCCTTGCGCACCTGGCTAACTCGAGTGTCTGCTTTTTCCGTTGAGATCGGGCTCGACTGGAGGCAAAAGCGGTCGCCGTTCTCAACCGTGTACTGACCGTAATCGAGAACCGTATTGAGCGCTCGGTGGAGCATGGGTACATGGTAGCCGCCATCCAGATAATTGTCGACAAACACCTTCCAGTTACAGTTCAGCGAATAGCGCCGCCGCTCCAACCAGTGAAGCTTGTCAACGCGTAATCTGCGAAATTGGTTGACGAGATCGGCGCCCAAAAACTTGGCTAGAGACGGGCCATCAGGATCAAGCTTCACAAAAACCCAATTCTCCCAAACGTCCACCTGGACTGCTACCAGACCATTTGCCGACCGGTCAAAGTTGCGTACCCCGCTAAAATCCGGCGTTATTTTAAGCTCTCCTCTAAGATTGTAGGTCCAACCATGATATGGGCATCTCAGGATCCGAGTGCAGCCTTCGGATCGAGGCACGATCATGGCCGCATGATGGCGGCAGACATTGTAGAAGGCGCGCAGCTGGCCGTCGTCGCCCCGAACCGTTATCAGCGGCTCGCCGGCAATGTCGGTAGCGACATACTGCCCGGCCTCACGGACCTGGTCGGCGCGCCCAATCCACTGCCACGACCGTGTAAAGACCGACCGCCGCTCGAGCCTCAGCATCCCAGGATGGAGATACCAGGCGGCGGGGATGGTCGATGTTTCGGCAAGCGGGCTATCCGGATTGTAGCTCTCTACGATCTCTCTGATGGAAGGCATTACTCAGTAAGATCGAGCAAGACGCCATCCGGATCGGCGAGGGCATAGCGGCACAGCTTGCAAGCTTCCAAATTCTTCTGGCGCGTCTCACCATCGCGGCCAATGGCGATTTTCCGTGCTGCTGACGTTGGAGCGGTGTCGCGAACGCTATTCAGGTCTTTTTTCGTGGCGTCGAGATCTTCGACTTTAAAGCCAAAATGGTCCAGGCCGGCCCATAAACCCCGATACGACATCATGTCCCACGGCCGGATTGCCAGAATCACTTTTCCATCTGTCAAATAGTAGCTGTTGTTTCCGGACAGACCTTCCACTGGTTTCAGGTCAAAAATCTTCTGATAATATTCTGCGATCTGCGCGGCACGAGCGCTACGAATAGCGACGTGATTGATCCAGCGTGGCTGTTCCCAACCCTCTTGCAAATAACCTTCGCGCACATTGGCCATTCCTTTTTGTGAGAGATCGAACTGATTTCCGTCCGGATCGTGGGTGCGCAGCCCGGCAAAAGGCACATGGCTTTGGCTTTGGGCGATAAATACGTCGGGATAAAGGCGCTTCAGACGATCGCGGACTTCTTGTACGTCTTCCACCTCGAGACCGAAGTGATCCAAGCCAGCGCTGAATCCGGGTTGCCGCTGCAGCAGCGCGAGACCGATGACGCCATCGCTCAGGTGACCCCGTTCTTTGTTATAATTGCCGTGCTCGTCTGTCATTCCCTCGGTGATTTTCCTCATGCCGAAAACAGCCTTGTAGAAACCGGCCATTCGCGCGTGGTTCTCCGTATGAATGGCGATGTGTCTGATCTTAGTCAACATAGCGCGCCCTCCTGTTGCCGGATTCTTTCCAAAGATCATCTCTTCTGTCAACAGCGACTTCGTTTGCTGATCTAAGGTGGTGATTGGAAGACGCTAAAGAGACGATTTTTTGTTCCGCGACAATTGTGTCCTGAAATGCTTGCGATTGTGCAAAGGCCGTTCCTAGAGAGCATCGCTTTTCGTTGCCAGAATGCTAAGCCATTAAGTTCCTTGCATTAATGGGTAACTCAACGCGTGCAAGGCGGCGCGAAACCATTGGCATGCAATATGCACTCGTGCCCTTTGGCCTCGCCATGAGGCCGCGTATTGTATGGACACGACAGAAACATTTCGCCCGCCATACGCGTCCTTCGTACATCTCGACCGACTCTTCGAAGGCGCCAAAAAGAACACTATCATTCAGTTGCGTTGGCCGCTCGTCATTCTCTGCTGTTATTTGTTATTGTATTCGCCCGAAGCGTGGCTGCCAACGATCCAAACGCACGCGATTCTGCTTTTTTATCTTCTTACCAACGTTTCCTTGTATTTGATAGACGACGATTCTTTCGCGTCGCCTTATTTCTATGGCCCGCTCCTCTTTTTTGATACCGTTTTCATCGCGGTTGCGCTTGCGGTGAGCGGTGGCGCCACGTCCGATTTTTACATCGCTTGTTTTTTTACACTCCTGTTGAGTTGCATCTGCAATGATCCGCGAGGGCTGCTGGTGATTACTTTTGTGTCGCCGCTGCTTTACGGCTACGTGGTCTTCCACTCGAGCTCCATGCTGGATGCGAGCGCGTACTTGCGCTTGCCCTTTCCCATGGTGATTGCGATTTTTTATGGCTATTTTGCGCAAGTCGAGCGCATGCGCCGTGTCGCTCTCGATAACGCGGCGGAGGCGCGCAGACAGCAGCAGGCGGCCGAAGAGATCAGACGGAACCGTGATCGGCTCGCAGTCCTTCATGATGTCAATTTGGCAGTGACTTCAACCATCGAGGCCGCGCAGGTGCTAAGCTTGTTTTTACACAAAGCCCTGGCGCATCTTCCCTATGCGGCGGCTATCGTACGCTTGCGAAACCCCGAGACCGGGGCGATGGAAACCATTGGAAGCAAGGGTGTTGACGCTCCCGGCAAAGACCTCTCTTACGATCCTTACGCCTTTTTTGACTCGGTTATTGAGACAAGGACGCCGTTGCTGATTGCCGACCTCCTTGCCCATGACGGCATTGAAAATCCAGAGTGGTTTTGCCAACGTGGCCTGGTCGCGATGATTGGAGTGCCGCTGGTCGCCAATGGAGAAGCCCTGGGGAGTGTGACCTTCCTGACCCGGGAAGAACGCTCGTTGTCGGCTGATGAGTTGGGATTCTTGTCAACGTTGGCCGGCCATACGGCGCTTGCAGTTCACCATGCGCAGCTGTTCGACCGCGTACAGCGACAAGCGGATGAGCTGCGCAATGCAAACAAAGTGAAGGACGAGTTTTTGGGAGTTGTCTCGCATGAGCTCAGGACCCCGCTCAACGTGATCTCCGGTTACACCAATATGCTTCTTGAAGCGATGCTTGGCGAAATCACTCCGATCCAAGAAAAGGCGCTCGAAACCATCGCGAGGCAATCACGCGAACTTCATTCACTGATCAACAGCGTGCTGCAGGTGAGTAGCATCGAAGCCGACATGCTCCAGGCAGACATCCACGAGGTCAACCTGTGGGAATTTGTTTCTGAGTTGCGCTCCTCATACGATTATCCGCTGGGCAAAGATCTAGCTCTTGTGTGGGATTTTCCGACCGACTTGCCGGTGGTGTGCACCGATCGGGGCAAACTAAAGCACATTTTGGAGAATCTGATCAACAACGCGATCAAGTTTACCGATCAGGGAAGCGTGACGATCTCCGGACGCTATCTGCCGGCAAAAAAAACGGTCCTCTTCAAAGTTTCGGACACCGGAGTCGGGATTCCCAAAGATCAGTTGCCGAATATTTTCGAGCGCTTTCGCCAGGTCGATAGCTCGGATACGCGCGCGCATGGCGGCGTCGGCCTGGGGCTCTACATCGTCAAGAGGTTCATGAACTTGCTCGAAGGCACTATCCAAGTGGACAGTCAGCCCGGGCAGGGTACGACGTTTACCGTGCGCATACCCTGCGGGCATCAGCCTTCCGCCACGCTTGTCGACCTGACATTTGCAGCCACGCACACGGCGAATATGGTCTGATTCTTCTGTCCCGATTGTTCCTCACGCGGCGAAGCCGCACCGAAAAACTCGGAACCTCTCCCGCAGAGCATGTCCTGAGCGATAGTCGAAGGGACCAAAGGCGCAAAAGGTAAGATAGCTAAGCGTCAAGTGCATGCCGCAAGGGCGCGAGCCCAAGAAAAAGTAATTCAACCACAAAGAAGGCAAAGATCGCAAAGAATTGTTCTGAGATGCAAGGGGCGTCCTAGAAGACCAATCTTCTTGGCGTGCTTGGCGCCTTGGCGCGAGAAGCATCCTCCGAGCCTGTAAACCCGGGAGCCCAAAAGGAGACTAAGACTCCGCCGAAGCAGGAAAGATCAGCGATTTAATGACAACGGGCACTGAGCCTGAAGACTCGATCAAGGCGCCGATATCGATATAATCGAACTCGTTCAGAGCAATCCCGTCGATCGAGATAATTGGGTTTGCGATCTTGAGCTCTTCTTGAAAGTGGAGCCCTATGATGCCGCCGATGTCGCCGTCATTGACGAGTGTCAGCGGATGGCCCCTGATCAAGATGTCTCTCATGCCGTCTGCCACTCCGGAACAAAACGCCTGCAGGCGGGCAAATGTCGCTGAGCCTTCCCAGTGAAAAGCAAGAGCCACCGGTTGTTTGCCGCTGGCGAGATCGAGTCTCACGAGCGAGGTGACCATCGAATCTCGAACGGCGGCGGGATCAATGGTTTCACTATCCAGGGGAAGGGCGGGCGCCACCACGGGTACATTACGCACCGGCACCGCCTCGGGCGGGGTGATAAAGATGGTATTGCCGCTTACCTGGATCGTGTACTGGGAGGCGCCGATGACCGTAGCCCGTATTCTGGCGGCCGGCTCCATCACCAGGATTGCCGCTTCCTGGATACGGCGGTTGATTTCATCCGCGAGCAGGGGACCCAAGTCACCGAAGCTCTGTTTTTCCCGCCGGTATATAAACTCCGACACACCTCCGGAAAAAGTAATGGAATCGATCTCGCCGCTGTAGGTCAGAGGTGGCAGCCGCAATAACGAGCGGGTGCTCTCGCTGATAAACCCACAGCCGACCAGTTCCATTAAGTTGTCGCACATCATACCGACCATGGGCCGAAGCTCATCGGCAGTTATTGTTTCGCCCAGTTTTAATTCGAGTCCCACAGATGCGGCGTGTTTCCGCCCCGCCTCTTCGATGCGCACGATGATACCATCGGAGTCGAAGGCCACCAGTCGCGCCCCGACATCGATGGCCGTGACTTCCTGAACTTTGCCGTTATTGCAAATGGCAAATTTGCTGGTACCGCCGCCAATGTCGACGTTGAGAACGACACCACCAGTCTTTGCCGAGTGCGCCACAGCGCCGCTACCATACGCCGCCATGGTCGCCTCGAGTCCATCCCCCGCGCTGACGGCAACAAACCGGCCCGCCTCCTGCGCGAATAGCTCCGCGATGGCGCGGGCGTTGCGCCTGCGTACTGCGACCCCCGTCAAAATCAAAGCCCCGGTGTCGACATTCTCGCGTTTAATGTTAGCCGCCTTGTACTGCTGGTTGATAAAAGCTTCGAGAGCTTCTACGTCGATGCGCGTATCGTCCACATAGGGGGTGAGCAGGATCTCCGATTCCGACAAGATTTCACGCCGGGTTACACGGTAGCGGGAACCTTCGAGTGTCAGTTCGAGGCGGGAGAAAACCAGGTGAGTTGTGGAGGAGCCGATGTCCACGCCCACGCTGGTGAGTTCGAGCCTTTCTTCCTCCTGCATGTGGCGGTTGGCATTAGAAAACGAACCTCTGGGTATGGTGCCGTCCATGAAAATCCTTGTTTTGGGCAAAGTCGTCCACGATTCGGGTCTCGAGTCTCGTTAATTTCGAAACCCAACACCCTGAACCCTAGACTCGAGACGCTACTTAGTATGACCTCTCGTAGAGCTCCGGTTCCATCCTGGACTTTGCACCAACGCCAACGAGTGTTTCTTCGAACTCCTTGCGCAAGAACGGGTCTTCTTCGTTGTAGGGAATCGCCGTGCCGCCGTCTTTGAGGTCAATCGCGCCATAATCGATGGCCTTTTCTCCGGGACGGCCGCGCTCACGTCCGGGCGCGTTGGGACCGAACCAAGCCGTTAACCGCAGCGGCTCTTTGCTTGCCCCAAAATGGGCATGGAACCAGTTGCCGCTCATTGGCGCCGCGCTCACCATGCCTACGGGTTCATAGTCCTGTCGTTTAATCAATTCAGTCTTGCCGGATTCCCATGGGCGTGTGCCGAGACTGCTAGGCCAGGTGTAGGTGTAGCCTTTGCCGCTCAGGCATATGAGGACTGCGGCTGAGCCGTGAGCATGGGCTTTCGAATAACGGCCGGTTTCGTGCTGGCCGATCCAGAAATAGAATTGCTGGCCTGCCATGTGCGGCTCGATGCGCCGATAGCCCGGCGAGCGGCGATTGTCAAGAGGCAGCTCGCAGGCCATCACGTCGGGAATAATGTTGGTTTGCCGCATTGCGAGACCGCGCACCGGATCAGGCCGCACGTCCTCTTTATACTTGTAGTAATCGTCGGAGGGATCGAAACGATCTTTGAAGTGATAGGGGCAGTTAAAGATAAAATCCTCGCTGGCGAACAGGTTCATCACGTTCGGCGCGGTGGTTCCGGCGAGAAGCAGCGCCGGACTCGAAGTTGCGTTGACGATGCGGTGCCATGCGTTCAACGGAATGGCAAATACGGAGCCCTTCTGCCATTCGAAAGTTAGTTTCTTTGGGTTGCCATCGATCCAAACTTCCGTAGTGCCCCGGCCCTCGACAACGAGGTACTGTTCTTCATACATGTGTTTTTCCGGATTTAACGCTCCGGCGCCGGGAACCTCGACAACGTAGGAGCCCCATAACCCCTCGGTGCCAAGAAGTTGGATAAAAGTACCGCTTCCGCCCAGGCGCTTCCATGGTTTACGGGGCAGATCCTGAACGCGGCGCACACCGATGTGGCGATAGATCGGTATGCCTTGGCCATCCATGAAGTTATCATAAGGGCTATTCGGCTTGAGAAACTTGCCAAGCCCGGCTCTGGTTCTGTTGTCTTTTGGCTCTTCGAATTTTGCTTCGGGCGCGTGATCCATAATGCCTCCTTACCGATTGTAAGATGTTGTTGGTGTATCTGCGATTGCAAAGGCTGGTTGCCAGTTCAGCGGATCGCTCACTGACAACTTATCGTTCGGCGGACTGCGAAGTCAAACGGACGGCTTCGAAGGTCTCAAGTCTCGCGTCCCGGGTCTCGCGTTTGAGTTCTAGTCGTTAGTTTCTAGTTTCCGGTTTCTGGTTCCTGGTCGCGGAACTATCCGGATTATCACGCTAAGGAAAAACGTGCGACAGTTTGGCATCGAGAGATGAGATCGGAGGTGAAAGCATAGAGATGAAAAGCCTCAATGCGCCCTCCGGCGTCCGGCTCGCAGCGCGTATGTTTCTAAGGCGATTCAGCGGGCAGGCCGCTCCGAGCCACAGGGCTGTTGCCTTTACTCTGGAGCTGTCGCTCGATGCCTCTCCAGCAGGCATAATCCGGACTAGAAACCGGAAAGTTGGAGCAGATTCCGCTCCCAAACCCGACACCTGAGATTTGAGACCCGAGACCTTAGACCCGAGACCCGAGACTATGGCCAGCGATAAACCCTGCGACCATACTCGCGACGAGCTCCGGCTGCTCGATGTGGACCGCGTGGCCGGCCTTGGGGATGATCTGCAGCGCATGGGCCGTTGGAACGAACCGCGCGTAAATCTCGCCATGCACGCTCGGAACCATGTGGTCCTGTTCCCCCCAGATGATCATCGTCGGAGAGGAGATCCGGTAAAGCCGGCTTCTTAGCGGGTAGTCGTAGAAGTATGGGGGCCTGAAGCCGATGCGCGAGCCAAACCGTAGCATTTGATAACGGCGCAACTCGTCTTCCAGGTTCCCCATGCCATCGGGAAAAAGTTCCAGCGCCTTGGGATGATCAGAAGCCGAAAAAAGCATGTGCCGCAGGCCACGGTAGCTGTAGCCGCGTTCCGGCTGAGCCATCATGAAGAGATCGCCGATCAAAGCGCCTTTAACGAACAAACCGGTGGCGCCCAGCAAAACGAGTTTGCGAATCTTTTCCGGGTGACGGACGGCCAATTCGGCGGCGATCCAGCCGCCGACGCACGCGCCCACGAGATCGAATCGCTGGAGCCCGAGCGCATCAATGACTTCCAAATAGTGAAACACAACGTCGTCGATAACCTCGATATCGTTATTCTCATCGGTGTGAGCGCAACCCGGGTGCGCCGGTGCAATCAAGTGTTGCCGGCGCGAAAGTTGCTCGTGGAAAGGCAGCCAGCCTTCTGTGACGCCGTGAACATCGGCAAAACCGTGCAAGTAGAGGAGGGGATCGCCTGTTCCGTGTTGCAGGACCCACACCTTGCGCTCACCGACTTGGAGCAGGTGTCCGCTCAACGGGCCTCCATTGCGCGCTCGAGCTTCGCGCCCGAGAATTGCTGGTTGAAATATCTGAGCGATTCATCACGGAGAGCAGGAGCGACTTTCTGCGCGAACAGGGTCATGCTCTTGCGCGTGAGATCGTCTGATAAGTTTCCGATGTGAAACTGAATCAGCAGGTTTCCGACTTTGGCTTTTTCAATGAGTTGCCAGATACGGCGGTAGACTGTGTCGGGGCCGCCCACGATAATTGATTGTGAAGCGTCCAGCTCCTCCCAGTTTTCGACGTCGCCCAGAAGCTTGCGTCCGGGTTTGTAGCCCTTCAGGTATTCTTTCCATGCCGGGGCGGAAATGTATGGCACTCCGGGACCAAACGTGAGTTGACGCCCCTCGCGCCGGAGATGACCTTTGAGGCAGTTCTGCAAGAAATACCAGACGCCTTCTGCACATTCTTCGCGCGCCTGTTGATCGCTTTCTGAGACATAAGTGGACATGAGAATGCCGAAACGAAAGGGATGGTACGCGTCTCCGTGGCGCTTGAGAACGTCGGCAAATTCCTGCTGCGCTCTGTGAGTCTCTCCGCCATGACTGCGCGACGAAAGAAAATAGCAGTAGCCGCGCTTTGCGACCTCTACCAAAGTTGCGGCGCTGCGTGAGCCCGGGATCCAAACCGGAGGAAACGGCTGCTGCAGAGGTTTCGGCCAGAGATTGACATATCTCAGCGGAAAATACCTCCCCTCGTGGGCAAAAGGGCCATCCTCGGTCCAGGCGCGCACGATCAAATCCGCCGCTTCCCAGAATTTCTCACGACTGTTGGCGGACGGAACATCATAGTTAAAAGTTTCCGGCCCGGCACCGGGGGCGAAACCGGCAATCAAACGGCCGTTGCTCATTTGATCCAACATGGCGTACTCTTCGGCCACCCGCATGGGATTGAGGTGCAGCGGCAGGAGATTTCCGAGAACGACGATTTTTCCTCGAGTCGTCCTTTGCGTCAGAGCAGAAGCGATGAGGTTAGGTGACGGCATCAGGCCGTAGATGTTTTGGTGGTGTTCATTGAGCACCATGCCGTCAAACCCCAACGCATCGGCGTACGCGAGCTGGTCGATGTATTCCTGGTAGAGACCCTGTGCTCTGGCATTTTTCCACAGCTGATTCGGAACGGTGACCCAACCGGAGTCGTAGCGTGCATCGAAGTCGTTGGGCAAGTAGGGGTAGGCCATGAAATGCCAGCAGAAGAGTTGTACGGGTTTCACAGAATCCTCCGGCAACGGTGAAGTTTGACGGGCAGTCGAGTTGTGCTTGAACTTGCCTATTCCGCGTTGTCGCCAGCCTGTAGGGCCTCCAGCGCTTTGCGTATGAGATTTCGCCGCATCGTCTTCTCTTGCTCGGGTGAGGCGCCTGCAGCGCCAACCACGTGAACGATTCCATTACCTAAGACGATTCGATTAACGCCCACCATTTGGGCCACAGGTAACGCAGAGGTGATTTGAACGGTTGGGATGCCGGCTTTTTCGAGTTCGGTCGTGATCGCAGCGCCGCTGCGAGTGCTTGTCCCTCAAGTGGAAGTCAGGATGACCGCATCGACGCCCAGTTCCTTGATCCTTGCAGCCATTTCCCGGCCCATGCGGCGCGTGTTGGACAATGGATTGGCTAATCCCGACGTGGAGAGAAACGCGTCGTACAGTTTTCCGATAACCCCTTGTCGCTCCAACTCGCGCATGACGTCCAGGGGTACGAGGCGATCCGGGTCCTCACGGACAAATTGCGGATCATAGCCACCATGCGAAATTTCATAATCCTGACCGTTGAGGTCATCGCAATCTTTGATGTTATACGCGCCCCAACGCGTGGCTGCTGAAGCCTGGATCTTGTCGGGATTACCCTTGGGAACAAGCCCGCCGTCGGTGATCAGCATGAATGTCGCTTTGGAAATGTCCTTGACCGCAGGCGGCATCGCCACTGGGGCAAAGGCGGCCGGCAGCATTTCCGACTCAAAGGACTGGCCCGTGACTTTTGCCAGCACCATATCAACGAGCCGCTTACCCGATGGATCCCCCACGAGGCGATCCCGGATGAGCCCACGGGGCAAGTAGCCCTCATCGCGCGGCGAGCCAATGTCCGCCTGGGCAACGCGCTTCTTTCCCAGCGCCGCGATTTTGACCAGCACATCGCGCATCTTTGCAGCGCTTGTGCCGGAGTCCACGATGTACAATCTCTCTCGGTAGAGATCGGCGCCGGGATTTTCCTCGCTCATGGCCGTAATCGCCGGGATACGGAGTTTGGCCTCTACCTCACAACAGAGCGCACCCGCGGCCACACCGTACCGGCCCGCCTGAAAGCAGGGGCCGGCAACCAGCAGGTCGGGTTTGGCTTCGCGGATCTTTTCAAGTGCCGCAGCGAGCATCTCATCCTGATTTTCCACAGCGTAATTGTCACCGCATACAAGCGTCAGGACGATCGCGGCATCGCCGCCGAACACTTGTTCCAGGAGCTTACCCGCACCGGCGGCGCCTTCGCGGGCCTCAAGCGCCGTTCCCGCTTTCTCCTCTCCCCCGACACCGCCGAAAAACTGGTTGAGATAGTGAGCGATTCGCATGGCAAAACTCCTCGTAGCTTGTTAGCTTAGCGCGGCAGCGCAGAAACAAAACTTGACATCTCCCGCAAAAGCGCAAAGACGCGAAGAAAAAAGACTCCAATACTGCAGTACTCCATTGTTCAATACACCATTGCCCGTAGCCGCGATGCGCCCTGCTGATTGGCGACGCCTACGACGTTGAGCGCCGGAAGCTCAACAGCGCCTCTCAGCACTTCGGCCGTTTGCGGGTCTGCTGCTATCGCGCGTTTTACCGGCGGGATTTTCCACGGTCCATCATTTCCGCCGATACACACGATTGCGTCAACTTCCGGAAAATTGAACAGCAGAGCAGATTCTACGCGCTGGTCCCGCGCCAGATCCGTCACCTGTACTGCCGTCCTGACGCCCATTCTCTCCAGTAGGCGCGCGGTTTCCGAGAGATCCGTATGGGGTACGCCGCCGCCAAACTTGGTCAACACGGCCGCATCCGCTTTCAATACCGACCTAACCAGATTGGATGCAAATCGGCAGTTTCGTTCCCGATCAAAATTATCCGCTGAAGCGATGGTGGCAACGGTACCCACAAATTGGAGATGACGTGTTTGATGGCGTCGATAAAGCTCGGTAATGACCGGATGATTTTGATAGAAGTAGGTTTCTGCGCCACCGAGAGAGGTGTGATACGACGGTAAGACCGCGCCATCCAGCCATTCATCCGGGTGAAGCAGTACGGGCAACATGCCGTCCGTATCGGTTCCGTAGAGGATCTGCTCGCCGGGTTCCGGTTTTCGCTGGCGCGAAAAAATCTGACCGACGTATGCAACCCGCGGCAATCCGGAGGCGCCTTGCTCGGCCGGTCCGACGGCTTCGAACTGGTGGATGGTGGAAGCTGCGTGCTCGAGTCCGGCGCGTGCCAGGTAAACAGCAATTTTCAGGCCCGCCATACGATAAGCTCGCTGGCGCGCGTGCTCCGACAATCCCCGGTCCGTGTGCGGAATCACGATCAAATGACACAGCATTCCGTAGGGCGAAGCGGCTGCCGCCGTCCCACTCATTGCCAAAACGTAGCCGGTCTCTCCCCGAGAATCACCGGGCGGCCGTTCTCGTAGGATTGTCACCGCCACGCCTTTGAGCACGTGAGTGGTCCCCATCCCCGCCGAGACTGGTGGACCCAAGGCGCCAGGAAAATCAGCGCCAGATTCCGGTGCCTTGGCGCGCGGCTCAATGATATCGAAAACCGGACCCGCCCTGCAGCTCTCACCAGGATGGACGATCTCGAAGTCAATAGAAGCCAATGAGGCATCCGCAAGCGCGAGACGGCGCAACTCTTCGCGATCTACGATCAGTGTCGTTCCGTCCAGCCGAGTGGTGTGGTCAAAATGCGCCTCGGCGACCGAATGTATTGAAAGCGTCAGTTCCATCGCCGTATTCGAACGAACGTGCCACAAATCTAGTTCCGCGCGCCGGTCGTTGTCAATGCGCAGACCTGGCTCGCAGTTCCTCTGCGAGCAATTTCAGATCGCAGATGATGGCAGATGTCAAATCTCAAAAAGATGGCGAAAATTCTTTTTATGCTTCTGAGATGTGGAGTTTCCAATCCGAGATGCCGAGCGCAGCGAGAAAAAAAAGGCCCGAGCTGTGACAGCTCGGGCCTCCAACCTCGCCATTGATTGTCGGACGGAGGTGCCGGCGAAGGTTAGCCGGGGGTGACTGAGATTTGTGGTGTTCAGTTTATCGCCGGGGCATCAATTCAGAGCGCCTTTGGTATTCGCCTGCGCTGCGCGTGCTTCTCGCAGCTTTCTCTGGAGAAACGTATCCTTTGGCCAATTCCAGTTCGTGCCGGGCAGCTGTTCGCCATAGTAGGACGCACCATTCACTTTGCTTTGGGAAAAGACCTGCTGCCAAAAACTTGGTTTGTGTTTCTGACTTGTTTCGACGGCTTTCATATCGCATTCCCCTCCGATCTTTTGACGCTTGTGAACTCTGGACGCAGCAAACACAGTTCGAGAAGATTCGTTCTGTGCGAGGAGTCTCGATAGAGCGCGTCGACAAGAATTCATGGCTCGGCGAGAGAGCAGGAAGCATGCCGGGGAGGTCCTGATCACTGACCGCACAGGCTGTCGTGTTTTTTCCTGTTATGCTCCCTAGACGGGCAAGGCGGTTGTGACTAGCGAAAAGACAGGGTCGTAAGATAGGTCACAATTGCCAGAATGTTGGTTCTGGGTGAGGGAAGTTGGTGGAGGTAAAAGCAAGGCACGCCCTCAACGTGTATTTCCTGGCACGGATAGGAGTTCCCTGGCGTAAGCAAGCCAACCGGTGGATCAGTCAGTACGTTCACACACGAAAGGTGTCCAACGTCTCGGACGCGAAGAGTTCTTCCGATGTCATTTCACGCTGGCTGATGCCTTGTTCCAGACAGTAGCGCAGAAACGTTTCAAGCGTTTTACGATTTCTCTCTATTCCGTAGGGAGAAAAATCGGCGCCCATCAGTGCACTGGTTTCTTCGATATAGTCACCCGCCCAGGGAAGCGCGCAAAGAAGCCCGTTGTTTTTGCGCAATGACTCGGTACAAGCGTTCTTCGCCTCAGTTAGCGCTTTAAAGAGGCTCTGTGCCACCCATCGCCGCCGCCGGTAGAGTTCCTCACGGAGGACCACGACATGCATGATCGGAAAGATACCGGTACGGCGAAAATAATCAGCCTCCGTTTCACGTGAATTGGGAAACAACCGGGCTACTTGAGGCACGCGCTTTGAGTAAGGTTCGGGAACTTGAGCGCTGATTAGGGCGTCAATTTCGCCCGCGACGAGCATCGCAGAGAGATTCTTGCCGGCGGGAATGGTATCGACCTTGATTTCGGGCGGGAGGTTTAGCGGGATCTTCTCACGACGTCCCGCACTTTCCAGACCACCCGCCAGCCAGTGCATGTGTTTCAGAGCCAAGCCATGCTCATCTTGCAGGATACCGCGTAACCAGATGGTGGCTGTCATCTGCCATTCCGGCACACCCACTTGCTTGCCCCTGAGGTCTGCGGGTCGTTCGATGCCGGCGTCTCTGTTGATATAGGCAGCTGAGTGGCGGAATTTGCGGTAGACGAAGGCGGGTATCCCCACCAGCGGCAGGTCGCCGCGCGATTTGCCGGCAACATAGCTGCCCAGTGACATTTCCGCGACATCAAACTCCGCGTGAATCGCCATGCGCCAATGGACTTCCGGTGGTTTGCTGATTGGGATGAAATTGATTTCAATTCCCTCTGCGCGGACGCTGCCGTCGCGCAGAGGGCGCAACAGGTCATAGTCGCAACAAGCGAAATCCACGTGCAATGCCATAGCAAGATCCGGCGATCGTGGCTCTCTGTCCGTGTTCGGACGGGCGGTCCTCGGTCTTCGGTCCTCGGTCGGTCTCTATTTAATCGCAAGCACGCCTGTGAGCTTGGACTTGACGGCAGGACTCATCTTGAACATCTCGTCGACTATTGTTCCAACCTCCTCGCCGGTCAACGGATTGATGTCGAGCCGCACTTTCTTTGCCTCCTCGAGAAACGCAGGATCTTTGAGTGTAGCGGCGAAACCGTTGCGCAATGCTTGCACTCTGTCCTTGGGCGTGGCGGGCGTCGTGGCGTAAACGCGAGTGATCCGCGATGGGTTCACCGTGCCGTTGCGAATCAGTTGCCGCGCTTCATCTGTTTTAGCCACTTCAATGGCGACGGGGACCTTGGGCAAATCCGGTTGGGCTTGAGAGGTAACTTGGATAATCGGGTTAACCTCTCCCGCTTGCAGCGCTGTAGCCCACGTCACTTTCACCGATTCCCAAGCCCAACAACCACCGGCCACCTCTCCGCCATCAGCAGCCAATCGCACATCAGCCGTTCCTTTGTAGCCTTCGACCAGCTGGATGGGAAGATTTAGAGCCGCTTGCAGCACGCGCGGCACATCGCTCGTGCTATTTCCCGGACCAAGGGCGCCTATTTTAACCGGCGTTTTTGCCGCCATCCATTGTTCCAGGTTCGTAATGCCGCTGGCTTTGGTGAGCGCGCAAGCCACGTTGTCTTGAACCGGAACCCCGATCCATTCAAACTGTCGGACATCAAAATCGATCCCTTTGGCTCCGAGCACACGGCCCAAAATTAAATAGCCGTTGAAAATGACCATCGTAAGCCCGTCCGGCTTGACCGCACTGTGCACGTGCTTTGCGGCAATTCGCGTCGCCGCGCCGGTCATGTTCTCGACTACGATTTGCGGGTTGCCGGGAATATGCTTGCTCATGTGGCGTGCCATCGCCCTTGTATAGGTATCGAATCCCCCACCGGCAGTTCCCCCGACGATAATCCGCAGCGTCTTCCCTTGGTAAAAGGGAGCCTGGGCGTGTAGATTGGGAGCGCACAGGAGCAGAAATACAAAAATGAGAGCGGTCCTCCTCATGAGCATGTCTCCTTTTGATTGTATAAAATTTTCAGTGGTCCTCTCTTGCAAGACACTAGCCCAAAACGCAAACACAAGGCAATCCCGAGGAAAACCATGGCCAGAATCTGTGTTTGTGCTTTCAATCCTCAACTCTCAGCGATTAACCTGTATGGCCAAGTCCAACCCCCGACCCTCGAACTTCAAAAGTTCGAATTTGGCACCTCCCATCTCGAGTCGCGGCTTGACAGTTTCTCCTAACAGGCTTGTAATAGATCGAAAATGAAGTTTCTCCCCAGTCAGATTGCCTATTTTCTAACTGAAAGAACGGCGCGCCAGAATATTCGCCCGCTGGTCAAGTACTTGATCTTCCTGGCCAGTGTGATCATCGCCTACTCGGTTATTTTCCATGTGTTGATGCTCTATGAAGGTCAGTACCACAGCTGGGTTACGGGCTTCTACTGGACCTTGACGGTGATGACCACCCTTGGGTTTGGGGACATTACCTTTACCAACGATATTGGACGAATCTTCAGTATCGTCGTTCTTCTCTCCGGGATCGTGTTGCTGTTGATCGTGCTGCCGTTCATGTTCATTCGTTTTTTCTATGCCCCGTGGCTCGAAGCGCAAGTGAGGTTGCGAGCGCCGAGCGCCGCCAGGGAAGATGTGAGCGGGCATGTGATTATTTGCACCTATGATCCGATCGCTCCCGGCCTCATCGAGCGGCTGCGGCTTCATGATATCCCTTACTATGTTATCGAACCGGACCCGGCCAAGGCTGCGCAGATGCATGGCGACGGCATCTCGGTTGTTACCGGGGAGATCGATAGCAGCTCGACCTATCAGAGCTTGAGGGTTTCCCGCGCGCGGCTGGTCTTCGCCAATAGCACGGATACCGTAAACACAAACATCACCTTGACGATTCGCGAAATCGCTCCAAAGGTTGAAATCGTTGCCCGGGTGGACGAGGAAGATTCCGTCGATATTTTGGAGCTTAGCGGGTGTACCCACGTTCTGCCGCTCCATCGCCGGCTGGGTGAGCGCTTGGCCCATCGCGTGAATGCCGGTCATGCCGAGACGCACGTCTTTGGCAAGATTCGCGAGATGCAGATTGCTGATTTTGCCGTGCATAATACGCCACTCGCCGGCCGTACACTCGGTGACTTACGATTGCAGGAGACCACCGGGGTGAAAGTTATTGCCGTCTGGAAGGGAGGCCGTCTCTTCCCGGCCCGGCCGGAACTCAAATTGACCAATGATACAGTGGTTGTTGTCGTCGGCACTGCGAATCAAATGCTTGAGCTCGATACGCTTCTGGTGATCTACGATACCAACTACAACCCCGCGCTTGTTATCGGAGGTGGTAAGGTGGGAAGGGCCACTGCGCGCGCGCTCAAGGAAAAACACATTCCGGTGCATATCGTGGAACGGAATGAAGCCACGCGCCGGGGGCTGGATTCGGTCGCAGACCAGATCTTCATCGGCGACGCGGCTGATCGAGAGGTTCTGATGCGGGCGGGTTTGCGAGAATCGCCCTCGGTTATCCTGACGACCAACGACGATGCCATGAATATATATTTAACGGTATATTGCCGGCGCTTGAATCCGGAATTGCGCATCATCAGCCGCATAACCCATGAACGGAATGTCGAGGCGATCTATCGCGCCGGGGCCGATTTCGCCATCAGTTACGCTTCTCTGGGCGTGGAAGAAGTGTTCGCGCAATTGCATAGCCGGGAGTTGTGGATTCTCGGCGAGGGATTTGAATTGTTTTCGCTGCTCACTCCTCCGGCGCTGTCCGGCCGAAGTCTCAATGAGAGTAAAATTTCTGAGCGCACTGGGCTCGACATCATTGCAATTCAACAAAACGGGCGCGTTTTAACGACACCCCCGCCGTCGACACTTCTCGAGAAGGATAGCGAGCTGTTTGTGTTGGGCGGGGCGCGCGAGCGAGCGGCATTCGCGAAGGAGTTCGGGAGCCATCACTGATCCACGATAAGGTTCAGGTTTCAGGTTCAACGTTCAAGTCGATTCGGATCCTTGAACATTTGAACTTTGAACGTTTGAACCCCGCTTAGCTCATTGACGGTTGTTTCGATCATTTGCTAAAGGAACGTAGAAGAGTTCATGAGAGGAGGGTCGATCATGGGTTTGACACTTGAGACATTTGCATCGGAATGTCACCATATTCTTAAAGCCGATGCCGGTCCGGCGGGACGGAAGAAGGTTCGCGACCTGGTCCAGGAGGCGCTCAAGGATGAAAACTTCCTGGCAACCTATCTTAACGACAAGACACCGGAGCGTCAGGTCATCTACGAAGATCCAGAGCTGGGTTTTTGCATATGCGCGCACATGAACCGTGGTCCCAAAGAATCCAATCCCCACGATCACGGCAGCTCATGGGCTATTTATGGCCAGGCTATCGGTGAAACCGAGATGAGCGACTGGGAGGTCATCGATCCGCCGCATGATGGGAAGCCAGGCAAAGTGCGCCGTGCCAGAGTGTACCCCCTTAAACCGGGGATGGCGCACCTTTACAACGAGGGCGATGTGCACTCGCCCAAGCGGGCGACTACAACGGGGCTTATACGGATTGAAGGGAAGAACACGCAAAAAATGACGCGACTGCCGTACCAGGCGGTTTGACGCAGTCACGCCGTCGCGCTACACTTTCGCGGAAACAAACAAACGAGGCCGCGCCAGGGGCAGACACACGGGCCTGCCCCTACATCTAAGACGGTGGGTATCAACGTCGCACCGCTCACCCTGCGCAATCTACCAGTGCTCAGGGGATTAGTCTTTAGCTCTCGCCTCCCTCCGGGAGAGGGCTGCGGTGAGGGTGGACACGTCTTGGAGTGTCTCGATCGTTCGGACGGTGTCCGTAACGCGCTCTAGTTGTTTCTCAGACAGTATGTTACGCGTCAAATTTCTTGCTTTCTCTTCCAGGTCCGTTTGGCTCATGGGGTTGTGCGGAGTGCCCTTGAAGTGAACCACCAGTGTCGATAAACGCCTGCCATCCCTGAGCGCAAGCGTCACGCGGGCTGCGCGGTCCCAACCCTTGTCTTCGATCTCCTGATCCACGCTGAGACGCACGTTGCGCATCATGCCAAGAATGGCTTTGTCGCGAAGCCGCTTTTCAGAAAACGACGCAGGGTTCTTCGGATCGTGATAGAGGCTGAGCGCCACACAAAACGGGATGCTGTACTGCGCCGCCATGAGATCTTTCGGCTCATAAATGGCGTGATGGGTGACGAGTTTCTCGATCCCCGCGACGACAATTTCTCGAACATTCCGCGGCTCGAAAAAATTTTGACGCCTGAGAGTTTCCAGTGCCTCGATAGGCGCATGAGCATTGATATGGCAGGCATACCGTTTGATGCAGATGTTGAGAGACTCAAACTCCTTTCCCAATCGATAAGTCAAACGAGAGAGATCTGGCGAATCGGAGAACGCCCGGCAAAAACCTAAGTCCCCTTCGAGAACGCTGTCAGGCCCGGCCAAGCCACCGCGCGCCAACAAGGCGGCTGTTACACCTCCTTCCGCTGCCTTTCCCAGGTGGAGCCGTTTGACCATCGCACCTTCCTGAGAGCGCGAAAATTCCATGAGCCCGCCACAATAAGAACCGGCAATTCCCAGGGCATGGACCATCTGTTTCTCGTTCAATCCCAGGACCCTGGCGGCCGCTACGGCGGCGCCAAAAGGCCCGGTCAAGCCAGGGGCATGAAAGCCGCGCTTTTCCAGCGAATTTCCGGCGGCGACGCCAATGCGTGACATCACTTCGCAGGCCGCTACGAATGCGGTTATAAAAACTTTGCCCCCGGCCCGTTGTGATTCCGCAACGGCGAGCGCGGGCAGGAAGGCAGTGGCACCGGGATGGACCCCGCCGCCAGGTTGGCGGACGTTGTCCAATTCGAATGCATGGGCCATAACGCCATTGGCGAGCACTGCGAGATGAGCGGGCGCGCGGCCGAGGTCCCCAATGATTGTTGCGCGACCCGAACCACCCAGTGCTTTGACGAATTGAACCACGCTTTGGCTCCATGGCTTTGTCGATCCATACAGACAAACCGTGAGGATATCGAGTAGACAGTCTTTAGCACGGGAGATTACCTCTGGCGGAATATCCCGAAACCGAAGGTTGACCGCATAACGGGCAAGCGCTCTTGTGGCACCGTTCTTCATGGTGAAAATCACTCCCAAGAGGTCCTGCGTTTTGAAGCTATAGAATTTTGCACGGTATGTTGACACCTCCGTTCATGCTTCGACAAAGCTCAGCAGAATGGAGATTCTTACCGTTCTGGGGCTGGGGCCGCTCGCCCTGAGCTTTTGTCGAAGGACGGGCGGCGTCACTATATCCACACATAGAAACTGGAAACCTAAAACTTGAGACTTTCCGTCCTTATCGCACGACCTTGACACCGGCTTCTTTCGGAATGTCACGCATCTGAACGCCCAGATCATCAAAGAACTTCACCAGAGCAGGCCCTGTCAGGTATCCATCTTCGAATTGGTTATCACGCAAGTACTTTTGCCAGGAAGCGGTTTTGGCAAATCGGCTAAACACGCCCTCCCAGTACTTCACCACGTCCCGGCTGACCCCGGGAGGGGCCACGACACCGCGCGCTTGTGGAATGACCGGGACATCAATGCCTTGTTCCTTGAGCGTAGGAACATCCGGAAAAAAAGGCAGTCTTTTTTCGGTGAGAGCGGCGATCACTCGTAGATTACCGGCTCTGATGTGCTCGCCGGCTTCTTGAGGTTCCATAACCATCATCTGGACGTGGCCGCCAAGGAGATTGGCGATGCGCTCTCCACCTCCCGGGAAAGAAACAAAGACCCATTTTGCCCCCGTGGCCTTCTCAATCACCAGGCGGACGAGGTTGTCTCGGCCGGTCACTGAGCCACCGGACTGTTTGAGCTGCCCAGGGTTTTTCTTCGCCGCTTCGCCGAAGTCCTTCATGGTCTTGTATGGCGAGTCTGCTTTGACGGCAACCACTGCCGGCTCCAGGACCAAACGCGTGATCGGCGTCAAGTCCTTTACCGTGACTTTGGCTTCCTTGCTCGTCAGGGGATTAGTTATCCAGACGCCCGTGAAGAAAGCGATTGTATGATCGTCGTTTTTCTTTTGCGCCCAAGCTCGATTTCCCCGCGGCGCCTCTTGTGCCAAATATGGTCGGATAGCTAGGGATCGGCAAAAACGCGCTTCGCTGGCAAACAGGGAGGGGAGTCCTGAGAGAAAGTTCAGAAAATGGCGGGTCAGGCAGACAGGTGTCTCTGCCCTGACTTGACGCACTCAGCTCACAGAGGGGAAATGCCCCAAAGTATTCGCAGAGGGCAGATCCTATGGCATGGGCGTCTGTGCAGCCGCTGGCGATCAATGGCCCGCCAGGCCGCTGGCCTGAGCGACGATCTCATCCACGCTTTTGTCCAGGTCGAGCGGGCGGTTAATACGCGCGTCATCGCGCTCCGCCACCAGAGCGTAGATTTCCAGGCAGTTTCGCTCGGGGTCGAGAAAATAGCACGACACCGTATTGCCCATTTCCTGGTAGGCGTGGCTTACGCAGTGATCGATTGGCACTCCGAGAGCCTTGAATCTCTCATAATACTCCTTGACCTCCGCGGGCGTTTCCACGCGCCAGGCAATATGCGCGAGGAGTTTGGCACTGCCTTCGCGCCCTCTCACCAAGGCAAGCTGGTGGTCTTCGATCTCGGGGTCGGGAGTCATGAAGACCATTCGTCCTGGATACTCGCGGTACTTGACCAGCCCGACGACATCCCGATAAAAGGCCGTCATTGTTTCCAGGTCGTTCACGTAGAGCACGACATGACTGAGTCCTTTGATCTTCGGCATGCGCCAGCCCTCCTTGCGAGAGTTTGGCACTACCTTAACCCGCCGGGCGCCGCGAGATCAAGCACGAATTGGCATGGCATATGGCCTATGTCATGTGGCGCATGGCTTTGGCTTATGGCCTACGGCACACAGGAGATGGCGGATGGTTGGCAGATGGCATAGGGTCGTATAAAGGTATTTCCTCTTCTCGATGCTTTGGTTTACCGAACGATGATAAGTTCTTGACCGGGACGGATGCGGGTCGTCTTTAGCCCGTTGTCTTTGATGAGACGCTGGACGCTTTGGCCATGTTTTTTGCCGATCGATGAAAGCGTTTCTCCTTTTCGTACTCTGTGGAGCTTTATTGTCTTGATCTTCGCCGCAGCCGGTAGGAGTGCATAACCCTCCCAAAAGCGCTCCCCGCTCCCAACCGGAAGGCGAAGTGTAAAGGTGTCGCGATTTGGCGGGGTGAAATCGCGTAGCAGGGCCGGGTTCAATCTCTTGATCTCCGTCACGTCGGTGTAGGCGAGTCGGGCGACGGTACTCAGTCTCATCGGCGCCTCGATCGAGACTTCGTCGTATTCTAGGGGCGGTTCGTAAACGACCTCTCCGAATCCGTGTTGCTCCGGCGCCTCGGCAATTATCGCCGCAGCGATGAACTTTGGTACATAGTTGCGCGTTTCAAGCGCGAGCCATTTTCTCTCCTGGCTCAAGCGCCAGAAATCATTGGTCCGTGAGCGTTCGAGGGCCCTTCCCACTCTGCCTTCACCCGCGTTGTAGGCCGCGGCGGCCAAAAACCATTCACCGAATAGTTGGTGCAGATCCTTGAGATAAGCTGCCGCAGCCTTTGTCGACAGAACCGGATCTCTCCGTTCATCAACCCACGAGTCAATTTTGAGACCGTAACGCAGCGCCGTGGCATGCATGAATTGCCAGTATCCCATGGCTTTCGCCCGGGAGTATGCATAGGGAGAAAAACCGCTTTCAATCAACGCAAGGTAAACAAGGTTCTCCGGAAGTCTCTCTTCGCGCAGAATTGGCTGCATAACGGGAATGTATCGACCCGACCGCGCCAGAGCGCGCGCAAAAAAATCCCGCTGCTGCCCGCGGAACGCGGCTACAAAACGCAGAACGCGGTGGTTATTCTGCACGTGCTCCGTTAGCTTGAGCCTGTAGTGGTCGCTGGGTTCTGCCAACGCCCGTTCCATTTCCTGACGCCACCAATCGAGCAGTTCGTCTGCGCCCGATGCGATCGTCTCGTCCAAAGTCGGCGTTCCGTTTGGTGAGGAGATCGATCCTTCTGCGTGACCTTTTTGCCGCTCCCAGCTTTCGCTCATCAGTGGGTCTATCCAGAAAGATGGATCGTCGTGAATGAATGAGTCGCTCTCGTCTGCGCTTGACTGATGTTCAGATGCCGGTTGCTCGGCTGGAGTCTCCTCTGCGCCGGGCTCCACGGCCGCAGGCCAATGTTCGCTTGACTCTTCGTATTCAGCGACAACGGCTGTTGCGAGAAGGAACAATGCCGTCCAACAAAAGATCACTGTGCGACAAACTACAGCGCTCATAGTATTCTTTCGGGCCAATCGCCGATGCGAGACATCGCTGCTGGTGTAGCAATCGTGCTTTTTACGGGTGAAATGCCGCGTATAGCGCAAGCTTTATGCCACATTCGGAAGCGGCTCTTATCAAATGATATTTTGATCGCTTGGTGTCGTGGCGCGCGCCTCACAGCGAACAAAAACGGCCTCCGCCGGTCAAAAATTGTATAGAACAACCAAACTGTAGATTGTCAGGGCCGTGACGGTTGGAGATTGCCACGCCGGTGCTTTTGAAGCTTCAAATACCGCCTTCCCTACCACAGCAAAGCGCAGATTGAAACCATTTTGTGAGCAAAAGCTGCAATTGACTTGAAATTCTGACAATGATAACCGCAGGTGAGCTTTAGCGGATGGCCATAGACGCAAAGAGCGTAGCAGGCGCTGCCTATGGCTTAAAGCTCGGTTCGCTCTGTGACGTATGAACCAGTAAGCTATATGCCATGTGCCATTCGCCAGGCGTTGGAGTCGATCTTTAGTCTGTGGCTATGCCGCGCCGTAATCTGGGGTCAACTGGCGTATTGAAAAAACCAAAACGACACAATGTCGTGTCAATGAGAGGAAGAATACAATGGCTATCGATGTCCATGCGCACTATATTCCTCCACGGGTGATAGATCGCGTCAAGGAAGAGGGAGCCGGTTTTGGAGTAGAACTAGCGGCGTCGGCAGCCGAGGGACCGCAACTGAAGCTCGGTGAAGGGTCCACTGCGGGCCGGCCCATCATTAAGGAACTCATGGACCTCGAGGAGCGTGAGAAGCGCTTCAGCGAACAGAACCTGCAACATCAGATATTGTCCACGTGGCTCGATACTGTCGGTTACAACTTGACCGTAGAGCAGGGTTGTCGCTGGAGCCGGCTCCTCAACCGATCGATGGCGGACGACTTGAAGGAGCAAAGACAGTCCAAACATTTTTCAGGGATCGCGACGGTTCCTTTGCAATCCGGTGACAGAGCGGCCGAAGAACTGGAATTTGCAGTCCGCGAATGCGGCATGGGCGGTGTGACCATCGGTACCCATGTGAACGGTAAGAATCTCGATGATCCAGCGCTACGCCCTTTTTGGCGTGCAGCCGAGAAGCTCGGAAAACCGATCATCATCCATCCCTTCTTTCCATTCGGTGCTCAGCGTTTGGGATCCTACTTTTTCACTCACATCATCGGCTTACCGGCGGAAACCACTCTGGCTGCCGCATCGCTTTACTGCGGCGGAGTTGTCGATCAGTTTCCCGATTTGAAAATCGTTCTGTGTCACGGCGGAGGTTTTTTGCCCTATCAATTCGGACGGCTGGGCCGTGGCAGGGAGATTCGCGACGATATCAAGAAGGCGACACGCAAGATGGCCCGAGACGCTGTATCCTGGTTTTACTACGACACGATTGTGTTTGATCCTGAAGTCTTGGAGTTCTTGGTTGCCGAAGCGGGGGCGGATCACGTCTTGTTGGGAAGTGACTGCCCGTTCGGCATTGGCGATCCTCAGCCGGCGCGTATTATCCAAGAGGCGCGGATTTCGCCCGCGGAGCGGGAACAGATCCTGAGTGAGAACGCGATGCGGCTGTTCGAGATCTAACTCGCAGTTTGGGATGCAATGAAGCCGCCGCAGTTTCGCTACTACCGCGCCAGGTCATTAACGGAAGCGCTCGATCTGCTTAAGGGAGCCGGAGCGGGCGGCAAGCTTCTGGCCGGCGGTCAGAGCCTGGTTCCATTGTTGAACCTGCGGCTCGCATCTCCGCCGGCGGTGATTGACATCAACTCCATCCGGGATCTTGCGTATATCCAAAGGATAGAAGGGGAGGTGCGGATCGGCGCGTTGACGCGGCACAGGGAAATGGAGTTTTCAGGTTTGATTGCACGCGAGCTGCCGCTTCTGGCCGCAGCGGTTCCGCAAATCGGCCATCCTGCCATTCGCAATCGGGGAACGCTCGGAGGGAGTCTCGCTCAAGCGGACCCGGCAGCAGAATTGCCCTGTGTGCTGGCAGCCCTGAACGCGACGTTGATCGTGGCGGGGCCAAGCGGCGAGCGCGCCGTCGGCGCCGAAGAGTTTTTTTTGGGGTACTACACGACGGCTCTCGCGGAAGAAGAAGTTCTCAAGGAAGTACGCATTCCTCTCCAAGAGAACCCGCCGGGGTGGAGCTTTGTGGAATTTGCCCGCCGCCATGGTGACTTTGCCCTGGCGGAAAGCGCTGTGATCGTTTCGGCAAAAAATAGCGCGGGTGCTGCGCGGGTGGTCGTCGGCGGCAGCGTCGAGCGACCTGTGCGAATCTCCAGCGTAGAGCGGTTGATCTCCCATGAGATCCTCACAAAGAAAAGCCTCGGCCAGAGCCTCCTCAACGAAATTAAGCGGCTCACGTTGACGGAGCTGCAAACGACTGCCGCTCTCAGAGACAACTCGAACTACACGACGAATTTAACCGCAGTGCTGGTAGGGCGCGCCGTGAAGGAGGCATACGAGCGATGGAGTCAAAGGTGAGCCAGGGCGAAGCTGTGAAAATCGTTCTGGAAGTGAACGGGGTTTCGTATTCTTCCCAGGTGGAGCCACGCAAGACTCTGGCTGATTTTTTGCGCGAGGATCTTGGCTTCACCGGCGTCAACCTGGGATGCGAGCATGGCGTATGCGGCGCTTGTTCGATTCTTTTGGATGGCGCTGTGGTGCGCTCGTGCATTTTGCTTGCGGCGCAGGCTGACGGCTGCAGTTTGACGACGATTGAAGGCCTTGGTTCCGGGGAAAAGCTTCATGTCGTTCAGCAAGCTTTTCTGGATCATCATGCGCTTCAGTGCGGTTTTTGCACACCCGGAATGATCATGGCTGCGATCGATCTTCTCAGTCGCCCGGCACGACCCACCGAGACGCAGATCCGGGAGGCCCTCTCGGGCAACCTCTGTATGTGCACCGGCTATGTCAACATCGTGCGTGCCGTGCGCGCGGCCGCGGAGAAGATGGCGGCGCTTAGAACGAGTACGCACCACGAAGCACACGAAGCTCACGAAGGATCGGAATGATTTCTTGAATGCGTTCTTTAACTTCGTGCTCTTCGCGACCTTCGTGGTGAGATCTCTGTTTTACTTTGGTTGCGGCTCTGCCGCGCTAGGGTGTAGGGGTATTTACTTGATGGTGACACGATGAATAGCGGGTGGATAGGCAAGCCGGTTCATCCGAGTGAGGATCGGCGCTTCGTGACGGGGCGAGGGCAGTACCTGCCCAACGTGAGCTTCCCCAACATGCTCCATGGCGCCATTTTGCGCAGCATCTATGCGCACGCCCGCATCATCTCTATTGATGTGAGTGAAGCGCGGCAAATTCCCGGCGTATTTTGCGTTCTCAGCGGGGCGGAGGCCAGGGCACTGTCCAAGCCACTGCGCTCTCTGATTCCGCTTCCTGTGGAAGCTCCCTACTATTGCCTGGCCCATGAAAAGGTGCGCTACGTCGGCGAGCCGGTCGTGGCGGTTGCTGCGGTGAGCCGATACGTTGCAGAAGACGCGCTGGAAAAAATACGCGTGGAGTACGAGCCCTTGGCCGCAGCGGTCGATCCAGAGGAGGCGATGAAGCCCGGGGCGCCGCTCCTCTTTGAGCAGCTCGAAAGCAATGTCCTCTGGCACGACTGCTTCAATTACGGCAACGTCGATGAAGTGTTTCGCCAGGCTGCTCACATCGTGCGGGACCGTTTTTTCATCCAACGCTACTCCTCCACTCCGTTGGAGCCGTTTGGCTGCATCGCCAGCTATGATGACGCGCGCAGGCAACTGACGCTCTGGAGCAATGATCAGCGTCCGGGGCAGGCTATGCCGATCATTGCCCATTCGCTCGGTCTGGCGCATACAGAAATTCGCTTCATCAACTCGGATATCGGCGGAGGCTTCGGCAACAAGAGAAAGCCCCCTTATCTGGTGTTAACGGCGCTTTTATCCAAGCTAAGCGGCAGGCCTGTGCAGTTCATCGAAGACAGGCGCGAGAATCTCATGGCGCTCGTTCATGCCTGCAATGGCGTGATGGACCTGGAAGTGGCCGTTTCGGAGGATGGTCGGCTTCTCGGCCTCAAGGTCCGGGACATCGCTGATGAAGGGGCAAATGTCCTCAATCCGACGGTCCACTCGCTCCTCAAGCTCGGCAACATCACAAACTGCTACGCAATCGGCGCCGTTCAATTTGACGGTTACTCGGTGATGACCAACAAGTGCCCCTCCGGAGCCAACCGGGGAATCGGCAAACCGTTCATGTGCTTTGCCCTCGAAAGAATGGTCGACGAGATCGCCCGTCGCTTGGGCCGTGAGCGCATCGAGCTGAGACGCCGAAACCTCGTTCCTCCCGAAAGCATGCCGTACACGAGCCCCACCGGCTCGTTCATCGATAGCGGGAACTTTCCCGAGACCTTGAACAAACTGTTGGTGCTGATCGATTACGAGTCATTTCAACAGAAGCAAAAACAGGCACGCGTCGAAGGCCGCTGGCTCGGGCTCGGATTGGCGTTGGCGGTGGAGCCCAGCACGTCCAACCAGTCGTCCTACATTCTGACGACCAAACGGCGCAGCGCCTCGGGCGCGGCCGAGGCAGCCATGGTGCGGGTGGAGAGCGATGGGAGCGTTCAAGTTCTTTTGGGAGATGTGGGAAGCGGCCAGGGACACCAGACGGCCGCGGCTCAGATCGTCGCGGATGAGCTGGGGGTCGCGTTCGAGCGCATTCATGTATCGCCCTACTTTGACTCTCTGGTCACTCCATGGCTCTACACCACCGGCAATTATTCAAACAAGTTTTCGGGTACGGATGTGGGCGCGATTCAGGGAGCGGCAAGGAAGGTAAGAGAGAAGATGATCGCGTTGGCGGCGCATCTGCTGAACCTGCCGGCCGCAGAACTTGAGCTCGCCGATGGAGCCGTGCGCGCAAGAAGAGACCCTGAAAAGCGCAAGACGGTCGAAGAGCTGGCGCATGTAGCGTATCGGGATTTGTTGTCTCTACCAGCGGACATGGAACCTGCGCTGGAGAGCCGCTATTATTACCGTCCCGCGATCGCCAATCTTCCGGATGAACAGCGACGGGTGCGAAACCAGCTCTTTGTCAGCAATGCCGGACATGCGGCGATTGTGGAAGTAGATATTGAAACCGGCAAAATCGTGATCCTCCAATACGCGATCGTGCACGATTGCGGGAAGGTGCTCAATCCGATGATCGTCGAAGGGTTGGTCCATGGCGCGACCGTTCATGGCATCGGCGCCGCGCTCTACGAAGAGTTCATCTACGACAAAGAGGGGCAGTTGTTGACGACAACTTTCGTAGACTATCTGAAGCCAACCGCGGTGGAGGTGCCGGATTTCAAGACCGACCACCTGGAATCGCCCTCGCCTTTCACTCCACTGGGAATGAAAGGAGTCGGCGAGGGGGGTGCGATCCCGGCACCGGCCGCGCTGGTCAACGCGGTTGAAAATGCGCTCGAGCCGTTGGGTGTTCGCTTCAGGGATCTGCCGCTCACCCCCGAACGGGTTTGGCAGGCGATTCAGTCCGCCAATGGCAAGACAAAATCGAAGATGGAAGATTGAGGATAGAGGATCGCAAAAGATAGCCCGCAAAGAACGCAAACGTTGCAAAGGAAAAATGACTCGGAACTTGGCGTCCTCGGCATCTTGGCGTGAGAGCCTACAAGGTTTCGGCTAAGAAGCGATCAGGCAGTTAAGCGCCGAGGACCACTTCAAGCGCCCCATAATTTCTTGGTCGCCAGCGTTGCGCCCTCGGACAGTGCGCGCAGCTTTGCCCACGCGATCTGCGGATGTACTCGCCCACCGAGACCGCAGTCGGTTCCCGCGATGACACTCTCGCGTCCGACAGCATTGGCGAAGGCGAGAAGGCGGTCCGCCACCAATTCCGGGTGCTCGACGACGTTTGTCGCATGGCTGACTACGCCGGGAATGAGCAGCTTTCCGGCCGGCAATTTGACATCCCGCCAGACTTTATGCTCGTGCTCATGACGCACATTGCCTGCTTCGACCAAGTACGCCTGCGCTTTCACTCTGAGCAGCACATCGACGATATCTCGTAAGGGAATGTCCGTCGTGTGCGGACCATGCCAGCTACCCCAACAAACGTGGTAGCGCACTCGATCCTCCGCGATTCCCTCGAGCGCATGGTTTAGCACGTCGATGCGTAGCAGCGCGTAACGCTTGTACTCCTCGAGGCTAGGCTGTGGATCGAGCATGTCCCATGCGCCGGCCAATCCCGGATCGTCGAGCTGCAGGATAAAACCAGCCTCCACGATGGCCAGATATTCCTCGCGCAGTGCCGCGGCGGACGCTTCAAGAAAAGCTTCCTGCTTCGGGTAATAAATGTTTTGCGCTCGGGAGAACATTTCCAGGCTGCCCGGGGCAATCGAACTAACGAACGCCTCCTTCACACCCGCTGCATCTGCGGCAGACTTCAGGTTTGCTAGGTCCCGGCGCAGCGCAGTATGTCCGATATAGGCGATTGGTCCCATGCATATCGGACGGCTGGCAGCGGTGCTTGGCGCTCCGAGTCCGGTGTCGGCATAGAACTCGGTAAACTCCCGTTGCTCCCAGCGCTCTCCGACGATGCGCGTCGGTGCGCCCGGCCTTGCCCGTGCAGGCGCAACCGCGTCCGGTGGTGTCGGGCCAAAGCCCGAGATGCGCTCGAAGATGTAGTTGCCCCATGCGCCGCGGTCTGACACAGCGCGCATCGGTTTGCCGAACTCGCCGTCGTTCGGAACATCGATACCTGCAGTCACTTGAGCAAGCACGACCTCGCTTACCGCCGGTCGTAGACGCTCCCGCAGTGCCGCCTCATCCTGCCCCCCGCTCGTTTGCTTGGACCAGATTGCGCGCAGATCCGTCGGCCGGGGCAGGCTACCGACATGCGTGGTTAGAATTCGGTCAGTGCTTTGTCGCATTCTATACCTCCGGTAGGACTGCGTCCGGAGCATTCGCAATGAGCTGCTGGCACCTTCCGCAAATGTCTTCTGTCTAAAGTCTCAAGGTCTCGGGTCTCGGGTTTAGAGGGGAGAGCTCGAGACTTCAGACCTGAGACTCGCAACGATTGAGTGTGGCAATAGCCTCCAGGACTCATCGTTCGATTAGGGTCATGAGTCATCCGGGACTAAGCTTTTCATTATCACGAAACCTGAACGAGAGAGAAGCGCATTCTGCTGCTTGACAGACGCAGCCTCGGAGAAACCAG
Source organism: uncultured Syntrophobacteraceae bacterium (assembly GCA_964410485.1). GTDB lineage: Bacteria > Desulfobacterota > Binatia > UBA9968 > UBA9968 > CAYPHJ01. Next base: position 9,368 of record CAYPHJ010000017.1, on the reverse strand, counting down.
ACATGAGTCTGACAGAGGTGCGGATGTGCGAGCAGAAAGATGAAGGAAGTTGAAGCGTGGAGGTGACGACGTTTGGAACGAGCAGGTAGCGGCGCGGTACGGTCCAACGGCAAAAACTACCGCTCATCTTCGGAGGTTGATCTCACAACCTGTTTTACTCCCTGGCCGATCGATTTAGCAGCGTCGCGTGTCCCATGGCCAATGATGATCGCTGCATCCCGAGTCGTATGGCCGATTGTTCTGCCGGCTTCTTTAACGTGTGCGCAGGCTGACAGGAAACCAGCAAAAACCAGAACAAGAACGATTTTTACACGAGAGTTAACCATCTTAGTTCCATCATTAGGTTTGCGGTCTTGCAACAGCTCAGCTCTCAGCACGTATTCGAGTCACAACTCGGGTGCTGTCCTTTCTTCATCAACTGAGTCGATTTCGCCGCTGCGCAAAAAAGCAATATCTGTGCCGGTCAGCAAAACGCCATAGAGGGAGCAACTTGTGATCGTGTCGAGCTAGTCGGTAGGTAAAAAGCTAGGTAGACGGGAAGAAATTACGCATCAGAGGGGGGTTATCGCCGATGCCGTCTTCATCCCAATTTGGGCACCGGGCTGCTTTAGGGGGGAGCTTGTAAGGGTTGGTTTCCAAGCAAGAGGCAAAGCGTTGCGAGGCAGTCATTTTTACCGGGGTATTAGGGAACGCACACTCCCCACTTTCGTTTCAACTTCCCGCGTCTTCCTCTAAGCGCCCTGGCCTTTTCCTTGCTGCAAGATGCCAACAGAAAAACGGAGCGAAACGTCAACGAACTGCATACGAGGCGAAACACGAAACGGAGGTTTTATGAAAAAGATTGCTCTCGGACTTTCTATGGCGATGCTGCTTTTACCGGCTACGAGCTTTGCGGGAGGCGGAAAACACGGCCGTGGTTTTCATGGGCGAGTCCACCATGTGCGTCACGTTACGGTGGTGAAGAAGACACACCATTATGACGGAGGAGCAATCGCTGCGGGCGTGCTTGGAGGACTGATTACCGGAGTCATCATAGACCGGGTTTTGCTGTCGCCGCCATCTCCGCAGGTGGTTTATGTCCCCCCGCCAGCTCCACCGCCGCCACCTGTCACTCGTGACCCTTATGATCGCGGATACCAGGAGGGTTACGGGCAGGGCTACGAAAAGGGCTACCAGCACTACTATCAGGAGCGGTTTGAGCAGGGGCTGAAACGCGGCTACGAAGAGGGGTATGGCGCGGGCAGAACAGGCCAAACCTCCGGCAGTCCGTATACCGGCAATTTTCGAACAACCGCAATAAGCACGGCGAACTTCCGCTAGGCACGGAGGATAGCTGCGCTTGGAGTGATTCTCCACGAAAGATCGGTCGAAAGGAACAGACATGGAAAGAACTATACTCTTTAGTCGGATTTCGGGCCTGATGGTCGTTCTATGCGGGGCCTTTGTTGTCGGCTGCGCAGGGGGACCGCTAACGACAAGAGAGAAGGCCGCAGGCATTGGCACCCTCGGAGGCGCTGCTGCCGGAGCGGCTATTGGCAGCGCTGTGGATAGGCCAGGCACTGGCGCTCTGATCGGCGGCGCGGTTGGCCTTGGCGCCGGCGTTCTCATCGGGGATCAACTCCAAGCTCAAGAGCGAGCGCAGCAGCAATCGGTACCGGTCGCCATTGAAAGGGCCAGGCCTCCGGAAGTCGTTCCCATCGAGCGCACGCGCTCTGCTTCTTACGCCAAAATCCCTCCTGGACATCTTCCTCCTCCCGGAAAATGTCGAATCTGGTTTCCCGGTCGTCCCCCGGGACATCAACCACCTCCCCGAGACTGCCATACGCTCGAACATCAGGTGCCGCCGGGTGCATATCTGATCTACGGGAATTAGTGACGTTTGCCTTCGGGATCAAACCGAGACGTGGTGTTTCTCCCCCGCTTTTTGGCGGGGGAGAAACAAAAAGACTGCAGCAGTACTGGCGCTAATTTCCCAACATCTTTCTCATCTGTTCGATGACCTCAGGCGGTTGCGAAACCACCTCTTTTGCCAACGCCGCCAAATCCTCGCCGCTGATCGAATCCACGATCCATCGTCTTTTCTCCAACTCTCGCAGTACGGCTGGATCTTTGAGCGACGCATGGTGCGCGTCGCGCAAGATCTTCACGCGATCGGGCGGCACACCGGGAGTAGCAACCATAGGCCGCCCAAAGACCGCGGGAGCCAGCAGGACCGTGGCCAAGCGGCGGGTTGCTTCCGGCGTGTTGTGTTGGTCCATCAACTCGAAAATGGAAGGTACATCGGCGACTCTGGAATCTCTTTTCCTCGGCGTTTGCATGATCGGTCTAACGAAGCCCTTCTTGTGCCACGTTAGGAAAGGTTCGCGCGCGAAATAGGTGCTGATCGTGAGGTTACGACATTGCACCTCGCCCCGTTCGATGGCGAGGTCGATCTCACCCCCACCGGGATAACCCCGCACAATATCGAATTTGATGCCGAGGCCATCGTTCAGAAACTTCGGAATGTAATAGCCGGAAGTGCTCGTTCCGGTCGCGCCACACTTTGGTGGTTGGGCGGCCTTACGGACATCCTCGATGGTTCGGTACGGAGTGTCCGTCCTCATAATTAAGATAAACTCGGTTTGCTCCGGCGTTCCGATCCAGGTGAACTTAGACCAGTCAAATTGCACCTCTTTGCGCCTGGCAAGCTGATCGAAGTACATAGAAGGTCCGAATGCACCGAGGGTCAGACCGTCCGGTTTGCCGACGGAATAAACGTAGTTGGCGGCGATTACGCCTCCCGCGCCGGGCATGTTCTGCACGATGAACGCTGGGTTACCCGGTATGTATTTGCCCATGTGTTGAGCGAAAATTCTTGCCCACAGATCGTACGCATCCCCGGCAAGGTTACCGACGACGATCCTGATGGTTTTTCCTTGGTAGAAAGGAGCCTGAGCTTGGAGATTGGACACCGACGCCAATACAAACAACAACGCAATCGCAAATCGTTTCATAGCACCTCCGCTTGGGAACCAGGCCACCAGGAACACTTCTATAGATCCAGATCCGAAAACGACGGGGCGATCATATTGCCGGCGAAACGAGGGTGTCAAGAGAAAGCGCGTGCGGCGGGAAGACCGCGCAGGCAAGGCGATTGTCGTCGATCAAAACCTGAGCGCCTATAGCTCGCTTTCGTTGGTCTTCCGTGTTCCTTTTCGTCGCCCGCGCGACACGGGTTTGTTTTTCGGGCGGTTCATTTCTTCCCAGACCATCTGCGCTCTGAGCCAATGCTCAACATCGCATCCGTTAGGACAGCCTTCCGCTTGCCAAAACCTGTATGCAAGTTGGCGTATCTCTTCGTCGCGTTTCGCCTTCGCCTTCCATGGCTTTCGCTCCTCGCCTGATTGAATTCAGGTATTTATACAAGCTTCCTTGTTCGCTGTCACCAAAATGTTCCAGGGGAAACGAAAACCGGTGGAATTGGTCCTGGTTATTCACAATGAACCCAGGTTTTTTATACCGTCCTAAGGACGACCCCGCCCGTGAAGGCACAAAACTTGCGACACATTTTTCAAGTACAGGGACTCCGAAGGAGATGCCCCTATGAAGCCCATCCTTGTCGCAGAAGATGAACCTCTCGCGCGTTGGAGTGTCTCAGAATTCCTCCGACGTGAGGGATTCGAGGTTGCTGAAGCCGATAATGGTGAAGCCGCAATAAAGCTAATCGATCAGAAGCCTTTTGAGATCGTGATCAGTGATTACTCGCTGTCGGGCAAAGTGAATGGCCTCGATGTATTGAGACACTATCACAAACGGTGGCCTGACAAGCTTAAAGTCCTGATAACAGGACAAAACGGTGACGCTCAGGCGGACGCGGAAGCTATTGGAGGTTTTTATCTTCGAAAGCCGGTCTTTCTTGAAGATCTTCTCGCTGTCGTAAATAGCCGCATAAACGAGTAGCCACTTCTTCTCTTTTGTTACCGACTCCTTAGAAGCAGCGCACGCGCCTATACCCAACACCCCCTTGCTCCCTTTTCACGCCTACAAGGTCGATACCCCTGAACATTGATCCTCGAAAAATCGTTGCACTTGCCGTCGCCTTGCCGAACTCGGCCTCTCTCCGTTATCTTGCTTGACAGCGCAATGATAGGTCTCATCGTCGTCTTGTTTGGCTTGGTGACTCTCCAGCTGTCGGTTATCTCTCTTGCTCAAGGCTTCGGAGTCTTAACCGCATTGGCCGGGATTGTTGTTGGGTTGCTGGCTATTGTTGCGGGCAATCGAGTCTACAAACGATGGAGGAGAAGATTCATAAGCAAACGCGAAGTCGCCAGACTATTCGGTGTTTCAGACAGGACGGTCGATTACTGGTTGCGCGAGGGGAAGCTGCCAAAACCCAAGAGAAAATTGCGTTTACGGCGGTGGAACTATGAGGAGCTCGTTGCGTTGCGCAAGTTTAAAAAGGACAGGTAGTTCAGGCCGGAATATGGCTCTGGCGACTCGGCTTCTCCCGATCTGAGATCCTGAGCACGACGGTCCGCTCAGGTTGTTTGCCGCTCAGGACGGGTGTCTTTGCGTGCGGATGAAAAGCGCTATTACAATCAGTACCACGTGGAGAATCGCAATGAGGAAGAATAGATCTTGGTATGCGCGGGTAAGCGCCTGGCTCATCAGCGCGTGGGCTAGCAGTGACTGAGCCCGTACGTCTACGGCAAGGCCGAACTCGCCGGCTTGGATGAGAAGGCCGCGTATATGCGCCAGGGCTTCATGACGCTCGCTGGCGGTAAAGGCAGCTCCTTGAAGATGTGGAATAGCGTAAAGGTTCAGGTAGGCGTATCTCTCCAGCAGAAAGCTGAAGACGGCGATGCTAAATGCCTCGCCAAGCCCCCGCGTCATGCCGATCATCCCGCTTCCCATGCGCGCCCTACCTTCCGGTAGCGCGGCCAGGGCGACCGTGTTGAGCGGCGCGTTCAAGCTCGACTGGCCCACGCTCTTCAGGCACAAAAAGAAGAATATCGTACCGATTGTGCTCCACAGCGACATTGTAGACATGCCGTACAGCGCAGCCACAAGGATGATCAAACCGCCGATAATCGGCACCCGGGGACCCATCCGATCGGTGAAACTTCCAGCGAGTGGAGACCAGAGACCGGTAATTAGAGCGCCGGGAAGAAGAAAAATGCCGGCTTGCGTGGGGCTGTAGTTGAGCGCTTTTTGAAGGAATAGAGAGACGAGGAAATTGGCTCCGCGAAAGCCGAAGACGCGAAAGAAGATCAGAAGGTTGGCCAGGCTGAAGTTCAAGTCGCGAAAGTAGCGCAGCTCCAAAAAGGGATTTGTTGCTTTAAGTTCAGCGCCGAGAAAGAGAACAAACAAAATGGCGGAGGAGGTAAATAGGCCGACAATAAAGCGGCTTTGCCAGCCTTCTTCATGACCAAGACTGAGGGCTAAAAGCAGTGTAATCGTCGCTGCTGTCATTGTGATCAGACCAAAACCATCGAGAGGTGCTGCTCGACCTTTAGACCGGGTGCTCGGGAGAATGTAATAACCAGTTATGATGCTCAGCAAACCCGTGGGAAGATTGAGATAGAAGATAGCCCGCCAGTGTACGTGCTCCGCCAGGTAGCCGCCGAGCAGTGGGCCTAAAAAAGGACCTAAGGACCAACCGGTCATGAAGAGCCCCATCGCCAAGCCTCGCTCGGTACGCGGAAAGGCCTCGAACATGATCGCCATCGCAACACCGAGGAGCGGGCCGGCGCCTACGCCTTGTATAATGCGAAAGAAGATTAGCGATTCCGCGTTCCAGGAAATCGAGCAGAGCAGAGATCCTGCAGTGAAAATCGTTGTGCTCAAAACAAAAACATTACGATCTCCTATTCGGTCGCCTAGCCAACCTACGGAGGGAATGAGCACGGTACGGGTGATCATGAAGCCAGTTAACACCCACTGGATGCGAGTCAAAGAGACGCCAAAGGATGACATGATGGTGGGAATGGCGATATTCACCGCCGTGACGCTCAGCCCCACCGATAAGGTTCCCAAAAAAAGCGTAAAGGCGATCGCCCACTTGCGAAAAGCGTCAGGGACTGAGGAAGGGGACGAAGCAGGCTCCATGGCGCCTCAATCAGAATGCTTCTTGATGCGCACGACGGCCAACATACCGACCTTCAGCAAACCGTTGCTGTTGGTGACGGATATCTTAACCGGGATCCTTTGGGTCGATTTGATAAATTGTCCCGTCAACTTCTGAGGCGTGAACAAAGAAAACTCCGAAACAGTGGCGCCGAATACTTCTATGACCCGGCCTTCAAAGTGCTCGTTGGGGTAGGAATCCACACGGATGATCACCGGGCTGCCCGGTTGAACAAAACGAATCTCGGTTTCGTCTATATTTGCCTCGACCCAGTAGTTACTGGAATCGACGACCATGTAGATGGGCTGGCCGACCTGCACGACTTCTCCCGAACGAGCGCTTTTTTTCACCACGACTCCGGCAACCGGACTGTGAATTGCCGTCAACTGGAGTTTGCGGTTTAGCTCGGCGACCACGGCTTCGGCTCGCCTCATATCCGCCCGGCGGGCCAGAAGATCCGCTTGCATGACAGCCGTTTCTCTCGCCCTTAGCCGGGCCAAATCCAATGTAGATTCCCCTTCCTTGATTTTTTCGAGCGCGGCAGACATCTGCGCCTCGGCTTGCTGGAGGCCGGTTTTCGCGCGTTCCAACTCCTGCGCCGCCACGAGTTGTTTTTCGAAGAGATTTTGGTTTCGACGCCAGTCCTCCTTTACCTGCACTGCATAGGCGCGGGCGTCGTCATAAAGATGGCGGAATGCGCGAAGCGCAGCTTCAGCCTTTGCCACCTCTTCTTTTTGTCTCGCCACGTGCAGTTCAATTTCTCTAGTCGCCTGCTCTGCTCTGTTGCGCGAGCGGTCCACTTCCGCTTCGGCTTGTCGCAAGTGAATTTCCAGTTCGAGCCGATCAACCGTGGCAAGGAGTTCGTGCCGAGCTACCGTATCGCCCTCCTCCTTGGTCAAGGATGTCAGCCTGCCTGTCAGTTCAGTGCTGACAGCAACGATTTCGGCCTTGATGCGGGCATCATCGGTGGAGACATAGCCGGCGGTCTTCCACCACCACACTCCAAATCCGCCAACCATGGCGACCACAATCACCAGGAGCAGGACTGTTTTCCAAAACTGATAATTCATCATCGATTCGCGCGGCGCTGCGCGTGCACTATAGCAGAACAGCATCACACGGGGTCAAGCCGTGGCTAGAGGCACTCGGACATTGCGCCGATGCGGGGGCTTTGGTGCTGAAACTAAACGAGGGTGTTTAGATCAAGATGAAGTGAAAGCTACTCCGGAGTTTTCCGGAGGAATCACAGGCTCTACTTACCGAGTATTTGTTTTAAACCAGCAACAACCTCCGGTGGCTGGGCGATCACCCTTTTCGCGAGGTCCTGCAGCGATTCTCCGCTAGTCGGCTCCAGTTCCCAGCCCATTTTTTTGGCCTCGGCCAGCGCGCTCGGGTCCGTGAGAGTTTTCGCATAGGCCTGGCGTAGTACTTGGGCGCGCGCCGCTGGAATTCCCGGGCTACCTGCCAGGGGCCGGCCGAATTCTCCAACGGAACGAAGCAGCACGGCAACTCTTCTCGTCTCTTCGGGCTTGTTGTGTTGTTCCATGAGTTCGTAGATCGTTGGCGCATCGGAAAACTTCGGGTGCCGGGTGGCCCCCCCCTGTACCAGCACTCGGAGAAAGCCGGTCTCGAGCCAGGTTCGGCCGGGCTCACGATTAAAAAGCTCGTTGGTTGCCGCAGCGCAGTCGACTTCTCCCCTCTCCAGGGCAATATCGATATCCCGCACCCCAGGATAACCCGCGACCATGTGAAATTTTATGCCGCTTGCCTGTTCAACGAGTTTCGGAAAGTAGTCCGATGTCGTTCCGGGACCCGTAGCGCCGCACGAGACAGGTTTAGCCGCCTTGCGGATATCATCCACGCTCTTTATTCCTGCGGCGGAGCGAATGTAGAGAATCTCGAAGTTGCGCACGGGGGAACCGATCCAGGTAAATTTTCCCCAGTCAAAACGCGCAGCATCCCGACTGAGCAGCTGCTCGAAAAACAGTCCGGCAGAGAACATCCCGACGGTCAGACCGTCAGGTTTGGCAAGGTTGTACACGTAGTTGGCGGCGATCATGGAACCGCCGCCGGGCATGTTCTGTACGACGAAGTTCGGATTTCCAGGTATGTGCCGGGACATGTGCCTGCCGATGAAACGCGCCCATAGATCCACAATTCCCCCAGGCGAAAACCCAACGACAATGCGGACGTTCTTTCCCTGAAAGAAAGGCTCCGTCTGTGCGTGAACAGTCGCGGCGACGAACACACTAACCGCAACTAGAACAGACAAAATACTATATCTGAGGTTGGTACCCGACATACTGTGCTCTCCTTATGCAGGTTCGAAATTGTAGCTTGTAGCTACCAACTTTCGCTGTCGTTGACAACATAATTGCGTACTCAAATGTTGAGATCCTTCGACCGATCGTAAGCGTGGCGCCCGCCGGCGGCAGCGCTCTCACGGGGAAAAATTTTATCTATCGACTTCAGCTCTTCCTCAGAAAGCCGGATGTCCCCCGCTGCCGCATTGTCCTGCAGGTGGGCGATGTTGTACGTGCCGGGGATGGGGACAAAAAACTCGCCTTGGTGCAAAATCCACGCGAGGGCGAGTTGAGCCGCCGTGCATTTTTTGGCATCGGCGAGCGCTTGAAGGCGCTGCAATAAAGCCGCATTGTGCGAAAAATTTTCCTCACAGAAGCGGGGTCCTCTGCGTTTCGCTTCCTTTCCTCCCAAATCGGAAAACGCTTTAAAAGCGCCGCCGAGAAATCCGCGGCCAAGGGCGTAGTAGGCGACGTAGCCGATGCCCAGCTCGCGCACCGTGGGTATCGTGTTCGCTTCATAGTCACGCGTCCACAGTGAATACTCGCTCTGGACGGCGGTGATCGGGTGAACTGCGTTCGCGCGCCGCAACGTTTGCGGCCCCGCCTCGCTCAAACCGATGTGACGGATTTTCCCCTGTGCGATAAGCCGCGCCATAGCACCCACAGTCTCTTCGATCGGGACGTTCGGATCGACGCGGTGTAAATAGTAGAGGTCAATGTAGTCCGTTTCGAGCCGGCGCAGTGAATTCTCGCATGCCCATGCGACGTATTCCGGTTTCCCTTCCACCTCCCGCCCATTGGCCCAGGGCTGGCCGCGTAAATTGCCGAACTTAGTTGCGAGCACGACGGCAGATCGTTTTCTTCTGAGTGCTTTGGCGAGGATCTCTTCATTGTTGCCCGTTCCTGAGTCATAAATAACTTGACATTTCAAAGGCCGGTTTGTATGTTTATTTTCAATG
>CAYPHJ010000016.1:0-58430 GCA_964410485.1 uncultured Syntrophobacteraceae bacterium | reverse complement strand
GTTCATGCTGAGCCTGTCGAAGCATTCCGAATCTTTTTTCAGCAACCTGCTAGACCTCAAACCGCGAGTATTTCAGCCTATGTTCAATACATTGTTTAATCCGTTTGCACTCATCACATTCTCTGAGATCATTGACATCATCTTCGTCGCCGTTCTCCTCTACACGGCCATTGTCTGGGCGCGCCAAACACGAGCGGCATTCGTCGTCCGAGGGATGCTTATTTTGGGCGCCGTTTACCTGCTGGCACGCTATCTCGATCTCCAGATGACTGCTTGGATCTTTCAGGGGTTTTTTGCAGTCTTCTTGATCATGATCGTGGTCATTTTTCAGGAAGAGCTGCGCCAGATGTTCGAGCGAATCGCCGTGTGGAGCTTTCGGCGGCGGCGAACTCCGGTGCTTCGCTCCCCTACCATTGATATCCTCGTGCGCACCATGGCCGATTTTGCCAAGGACAAGATCGGCGCTCTGATCGTCATTCGCGGCAATGATCCGTTGGAGCGTCACATCACCGGCGGCATTCTATTGGCGGGACGGCTGAGCGAACCCCTGTTAAAGAGCATTTTCGATCCGCATTCTCCCGGCCACGACGGCGCCGTCATTGTCGAAAACAACCGGATCGCCCGGTTTGCCACTCATCTGCCGCTTTCCAAGGATCTTCAGCAGCTCGCCCACGTCGGCACGCGGCACAGCGCCGCGCTGGGACTTGCCGAGTTAGCCGACGCGCTGTGCATCGTCGTCTCGGAAGAGCGCGGTTCTATCTCTGTCGCACGAAATGGCCGGTTGCAGCAGATCGATAATTTTCAAAAGCTCGGTGCCGTAATCGAGGAATTTCTGGAAGAAAAATATCCCACCCCTGAACGGCGTAAGATCTCCCTGGATTTCTTTCGGGAAAACTGGATTGCCAAAGCCGTGGCTGTATCCTTGGCTATAGGCTTTTGGTACATCTTCGTGCCCGGCGCAACGGTGGTAGAGATCAGCTACAAGATTCCCGTGAGTGTCGAAAATGTGCCGCCAAATCTGCAGGTGGAAGCGGTCGAGCCGCCCGCGATCAGCGCGACTTTTAGCGGACCACGGAGAGCCTTTTATCTCTTCGATGCGAACACAATGAAAGTCACCGTAGATGCTTCGTTGGCCGAACTGGGTCGTCGCACCTTCAATATCTCGGAGCAAAATGTGCGGGGGCATCCAAGAGATCTACGACTGCAGGATATCCAGCCTGCCACAGTTCGACTTTCGATCAGAAAGGTTGCCAGAGTGGAAGAGGGCACGCGAGGCTGACCCGTAGCGTGTCAGTTCGAAGTTCGACGTCCGACTGGAAGCATTTTGTTCCAACGTTTAAGCCGGTTCAACCGCTGCGCGCCGTTTCAGCCCTCTCCTTCATCCTCCCCCGTGTCACGGGGGAGGAAAGAGGTGAGGGTTTGAACAGTTTGAACGTTTGGAACAATTGTAAACCGCTTTGTGCCCGTTCGTTTGCCTTAACAAATGAGGATGCTACCCTAGACACTGGCCAGAATTTTCTTCTTTTTTCTTGTGCAATGAAAAGCTCCAGCGAAGGTCGATCTCGCGTCGTCATTGAGGGGATTAAACCGGAAATCGATGGCGGACAATTCCCCATAAAACGAGTCGTCGGCGAGCGCGTGCTCGTCGAGGGAGATATTTTCGCGGATGGTCATGACCGTATTGCCGCGGTGCTGCGCTATCGTCACGAGAGAGACTCGACGTGGACCGAGATTGTGATGGAACCTCTGACCAACGATCGTTGGCGCGGCGCATTCCAGGTCAGCCAAACGGGAAGGTACGACTACACGCTTCAGGCCTGGATCGATCGATTTGGATCCTGGCGTGATGGGCTGGCCAAGAAGATAGCGGCCGGCCAGGACGTCTCGGTGGATCTGCTCACAGGAGCCGCACTCGTCCAGCAAGCAACTCAGCGCGCCTCAGGAGCCGAGCGGGAGGCGCTGCAAACGTTCGTCGCGGCGCTCCGCTCAGCGCCCGGCGAGGCGAACGCCGCGGCTGTCAGCGACGAACTGGCGCAACTCATGGAGAGATTTCCAGACCGTCGTTGGGCGACCTGTAGCAAAGAACTTTGTGTTGAAGTGGAGCGCGCCAAAGCAAGCTTCAGCTCATGGTATGAGATGTTCCCGCGCTCCTGTTCGCCCATAGCGGGCATGCACGGCACTCTGCGCGATTGCGAGAACCGTCTCTCGTACGTTGCCTCGATGGGTTTCGATGTCCTGTACCTGCCCCCGATTCATCCAGTCGGTCGCGCGTTTCGCAAAGGCAAGAACAACGCTCTTATTGCCGGCGCGGATGATGTGGGCAGCCCATGGGCAATCGGTGCCGCAGAAGGCGGCCACAAGTCGATTCACCCACAACTCGGCACCCTCGCAGACTTCGACCGGTTGGTCGCCAAAGCCAACGAGCTCGGGATTGAAATTGCTTTGGACATTGCCTTTCAATGCACTCCCGATCATCCCTATGTCAAAGAACATCCGGAATGGTTCCGCAAACGTCCCGACGGCTCGATTCAGTACGCCGAAAACCCGCCCAAGAAGTATCAAGACATTTATCCACTCGATTTTGAAACCGCAGACTGGCCGGCCCTTTGGGAGGAGCTAAAAAGCGTATTTATTTTCTGGCGCGAGCACGGCGTGCGCATCTTTCGGGTAGACAACCCGCACACCAAACCCTTTCCGTTTTGGCAGTGGGCGATCCGGGAAGTCAAGAACGCGTACCCGGACGTGCTGTTTCTGTCCGAGGCGTTCACCCGGCCCAAGGTTATGTACCGGCTGGCCAAGCTGGGCTTTAGCCAATCCTACACGTACTTCGCATGGCGCAATACCAAGTGGGAGTTGACGCAGTACTTCAGCGAGATCACGCAAAACCCCTTGGCCGATTTTTTCCGCCCCAACCTCTGGCCCAATACGCCCGATATTTTAACGGAGTACTTGCAGTTCGGCGGGCGGCCGGCGTTCATCAGCCGGCTCATACTGGCCGCCACGCTGGGAGCGAACTACGGCATCTACGGACCCGCTTTCGAATTGTGCGAAAACGTGGCGCGCGAGCCCGGGAGCGAAGAATATCTGAATTCCGAAAAATATGAGATCCGCACCTGGGACCTAGAACGGCCCGATAGTCTCAAAAATTTGATCGCCCGCGTGAACCGCATTCGCCGGGAAAATAGCGCGCTACAAAGCGATCGAGGCTTGCGTTTTTACCCCATCGATAACGACGAAATGATCTGTTTTAGCAAACAAACCGACGGCGGCGGCGAACTGATCCTGGTGGTCGTCAATCTCGACGTCCATCATGTTCAATCGGGTTGGGTCGATTTGCCGCTGGACGAGATCCGTCTCGATTCGCAAAAGCCCTTTCAAGTCCACGACCTACTCACAGACGCGCGCTATCTGTGGCATGGATCCCGGAACTATGTCGAGCTGAATCCGCTTAGCGTGCCGGCGCATATTTTCCGCGTGCGTCACAGCGTGCGGCGGGAGCAGGACTTCGACTACTTTATGTAGAGCTGCTATGACATCAAAGGCAAAGTTCAGCGAGCCCATTTCGATCCTGGAAGACAATCCTGTCTGGTACAAAGATGCGGTCATCTACGAAGTTCACGTGCGCGCCTATTCCGATGGTAACGGCGACGGTATCGGCGACTTCCCGGGACTGACCGAAAGGCTCGATTACCTCCAGGACCTTGGCGTAACCGTCTTGTGGCTTCTCCCCTTCTATCCTTCACCTTTACGTGATGATGGCTATGATATTGCCGATTACACCGATATCCATCCCGATTACGGCACCCTGCAGGATTTCAAAGTCTTCTTACGGGAAGCTCATCGGCGCGCCATCCGCGTCATCACCGAGCTGGTTGTCAACCACACGTCCGATCAACATCCATGGTTCAAGCGGGCCCGGGAGGCAAAGCCCGGCAGCCGGGGGCGACAGTTTTACGTTTGGAGCGATACGGAGGAGAAATATCAGGAGGCGCGCATCATCTTCAAAGACTTCGAGCTGTCGAACTGGTCATGGGATCCCGTCGCCAAAGCTTATTTTTGGCACCGTTTTTATACCCACCAGCCGGATCTGAATTTCGACAACCCCGAGGTGCGCAAGGCGCTGCTGAACGTGCTCGACTTTTGGCTGGATATGGGAGTTGACGGTCTGCGTCTCGATGCCGTGCCGTATCTCTATGAGCGCGAAGGGACCAATTGCGAGAATCTTCCGGAAACTCATTCATTCCTTAGAGAACTCCGTGCCCATGTCGACAAAAAATACCGCAACCGCATGCTGCTGGCCGAGGCCAACCAGTGGCCGGAAGATGCCGTCGCCTATTTCGGTGCCGGCGACGAATGCCATATGGCTTTTCATTTTCCGGTCATGCCACGGCTCTTTATGGCAGTTCATATGGAAGACCGTTTTCCTATCATTGAAATTCTCGAACAAACGCCGGCGCTACCCGATAATGCCCAGTGGGCATTGTTTCTTCGCAATCATGACGAGTTGACACTGGAGATGGTCACCGACGAAGACCGCGATTACATGTACAACGTCTACGCGAACGATCCTCGGGCACGCATCAATCTCGGCATCCGGCGCCGGCTGGCGCCCTTGCTGGCCAACAACCGCCGCAAGATGGAGCTGCTCAACAGCCTGCTCTTCTCTTTGCCCGGAACGCCGGTGATCTACTATGGAGATGAGATCGGCATGGGCGATAATATCTATCTTGGCGACCGCAACGGCGTGCGCACGCCCATGCAATGGAGCGCCGACCGCAATGCGGGTTTTTCGCGCGCGAACCCCCAACGCCTTTACTTACCTGTAATCATAGATCCGGAGCATCACTACGAGACGGTCAACGTCGAAGCGCAACAGCAAAATCCCAGCTCGTTATTGTGGTGGATGAAGCGCCTCGTGCTGCTGCGCAAGAACCATCTGGCTTTTGGCAGGGGAACCATTGAATTTCTCTACCCGGAAAACCGCAAAGTGCTTGTGTTTATCCGCCGGTTTCAAGATGAACACATTCTGGTCGTGGCCAATCTTTCGCGATTTGTGAACTATGTGGAGCTCGACCTTTCAGCTTACAAAGGCATGGTTCCAGTCGAGCTTTTCGGCCATACCCGTTTTCCCCCAATCGGCGACCTCCCTTACTTCCTCACACTTGGACCTCACGCATTCTACTGGTTCAGTCTGGAACCGGCGGAGCCAAGCCGTGCCGCCGCCGAAGCATTTGAGCCCGCCCGCCTGGAAGTTGCCGGCGGCTGGGAGCAAGCTTTTCAATCCCCGGCCCAGGCAACCTTGGAGCGCATCTTGCCCGCATATCTCCGGACGTGCCGTTGGTTTGGCGGCAAAGCCCAGCCGATTCGGAGCGTTAAGGGTGTCGAAATCGTGCCGTATTCGGCCGACTCGATTACGGCATATTTCACTACTTGGAAGGTTGAATATGCGGGCGGCACACCCGAGACTTATCTGTTGCCTCTGTCGTTTGCGAGCGGCGACCGCGCTTTTGAGCTGCGCCAGACCAACCCGCAAGCGGTAGTTGCTCAGATCAGGCTCAAGGGAAAAGGGGCGGAGACCGAAGGCATTCTTTACGATGTACTTTACGATCCACCATTTAGTCGCTCGCTAATCGAGGCCGTCGCCCGAGGGCGGCGCTTCCGAAGCGATAGCACTGAAATTCGCGCCCACCCGGCAAAGGCGTTCCGCTCGATTCGCGGCAACGCGGAAGCGCCAATCGAACCTTCGGTACTCCGGCGCGAGCAGAGCAACACCTCTATCGTATATGGAGACCGCCTAATCTTAAAATTTTTTCGCCGCGTGACCGACGGGCTCAACCCTGATTTAGAAATCGGCCGCTTCATTACCGAGAAGACTTCGTTCGAGCACATTCCACCGCTTGCCGGCTTTATCGAGATGCATAGGGGCCGCAGCGAACCCGCCATCCTGGGAATCCTTCAGGGACTCGTGGCCAACGAGGGTGACGCCTGGCGTTATACACTGGACAGTCTCGGCCGCTATTTCGAGGAAGTGCTCAGCCGCCAGCCCGATTCACGTGATGCCGTACTGCCACAACGAGCACTTGCGGAGCTCGCCCAAGATGAAATTCCTCCGCTAGCGCAGGAATTGATTGTCTCGTACCTGCCGTCAGTCCAACTGCTGGGCCGGCGTACGGGCGAACTGCACCTGGCGCTGGCTTCCGACAACAGAGACCCCGCGTTTGCGCCGGAAGGTTTTACCGCGCTCTATCGGCGGTCACTGTACCAGAGCCTGAGGAGCTTGACCGATCGCTCGTTGAGCCTTTTGGAAAAGCGCTGGAAAGAACTACCGGAGCCGGTGCAGCCGGAGGCGCAACAAATCCTGAAACTCGAAGGCGCCATCTTCGAGCGCTTTCGTCAGATGCTCGACAAGAAAATCACCGCCGCACGGATTCGTTGTCACGGGGACTATCATTTGGGGCAGGTGCTTTTTACCGGCAAGGACTTCGTCATTATCGATTTTGAGGGCGAGCCGGCGCGCCCCCTGAGCGAGCGGCGTCTGAAGCGCTCGCCGCTGCGCGACGTAGCGGGAATGCTGCGATCCTTTCACTATGCGGCGCTGGCAAACCTGCGCAGCACCGGCATCCGTCCGGAGGACGCGGTTCATCTAAAACCCTGGGCGCAGTACTGGAAGCTATGGGTTTCGGTGAGCTTTTTAAAGGGATTCTTTGAAGCCACACGGCAAGCGCTTTTCATGCCGAAGTCACAGGAGGAGGTGAGCCTTTTACTGGACATTTACCTGCTCGAAAAAGCCATTTACGAGCTCGGCTATGAGCTCAACAACCGACCCGAATGGGTCGACATTCCAATCGCGGGGATTCTCGAGATCATGAAAACCGCGACACCGCTCCCATGACTCCAACGAAGGATCTGCTCCACAAGACGGCCCGGCTGTACAACGTCCAGACGGCCTACTATGACGTCTCCGGCCGCTACCGCGAATCCCCCCCGGAAGCCATCCTTGAGGTGCTCAAAATTCTCGGCGCGCCGGTCACGCGGCTGGAAGACATGGAAGGGGCGCTGCGGCAGCGCCGCCACTTTCTCTGGCAGCGTGGTATCGAGCCCGTGGTAGTCGCTTGGCAAGGCGCACCGCCAAGCCTGAAGGTTCGTGTCGGGAGCGCGTCGGCTGAAGCGACCGTGCATTACGAGTTGGTTCTGGAAAGTGGCGAGCATCGGAGAGGCGTCTGTCACGACGAGCAGCGCCGTAACCCGGTAGCGTTCCGGCTCGATGGTGCGAGCTACATCACGCGCTTTTTGACCGTTCCTGAAAGCCTCCCCTTCGGTTATCACCGTCTCAGACTTGAAATCGGTGAACAAACTCTGCGGGCATCCCTCCTGGCGGCGCCACTCCGGGCTTTCGCTTCCGAGAACAGAACCTGGTGGGGAGTTTTTTGTCCCTTGTACGCGCTCCGATCGGAAGGATCCTGGGGCACGGGAAGCTTTTCCGATCTGCAGAGCTTCAGCAACACCGTGGATCGGTTGGGCGGCAATGTGGTGGCGACACTACCGCTGCTAGCCGCATTCTTGGATCAGCTGTACGATCCGAGTCCCTACGCTCCGGTCAGCCGGCTCTTTTGGAATGAGCTTTTCCTCGATGTCGGCCGCATACCTGAGCTTAAACAAAGAGGCGCCGCGAAGTCCATAGCAAATTCTTCTTCGTTCGAAGAGGAGCTAAACGCTCTGCGTGCTGAGCCGCTGGTCCAATACCGTCGCGCGATGGCGCTCAAGCGTCGCGTGCTTCAAGAGCTCGCCCGTTCGGTCTTGACCGGACCATCCGAACGCAGAGAGAGCTTTGAACGTTTTATCGACACTCACCCAAAAGCCGAGGATTACGCCGCCTTTCGGGCCACAGTGGAGCGCGAGAACAAGCCGTGGCACGAATGGCCGCCTCCGGCTCGTAACGGAACGCTGAGCCCCGCCCATTACAGCCCGGAGGCGAAACAATATCACTTGTATGTCCAGTGGCAATGCAGCGAACAGATGCAAGAGTTGGCGGCCACGAAAGGGAGCCGCGCCGCGCTGTACCTCGATTTTCCTTTGGGAGTGAATCGCGACGGCTACGACGTCTGGCGCGAGCGCTCGGCGTTTGCTCTGGACGCCTCCGGCGGCGCGCCGCCGGACGATTTTTTCAGTAAAGGTCAGGATTGGGGCTTTCCGCCGCTTAATCCCGAGGGCCTGCGCAATCAGGGCTACGCGTACTACATCGATTGCGTGCGACACCACCTGGCTCCGGCGAGTTTGCTGCGCATCGATCACGTCATGGGACTGCACCGTCTTTATTGGGTACCGCGCGGTTTCGCGCCCAACGAAGGCGTTTACGTGCGTTATCCCGCTGAAGAGTTCTACGCCATCCTCAGTCTTGAATCCGAGCGGCATCGGGCGGAAATCGCCGGCGAAAATCTGGGCACAGTGCCGCCCTACGTGAATGCCGCCATGGAGCGTCACAAGGTCCACGGCATGTTCGTTGGGCAGTTTTGTGTCGGTACCGATCGCAATCGTGCGTTACCGTCCGTCCCCGTCGCAACGGTCGCGAGTTTGAACACCCACGACACGCCGACTTTCGCCGGATTCTGGCACGAACACGACATCGACGACCGCATCGATCTTGGATTGCTATCGGGCACGGAAATCGATCGCGAGCGGCGAACTCGAGCGGCACAACGCGAAGCGCTCGCGGCCTACCTGCAATCCCGCGGCTGGCTGGTGGAGCCGACACAGGATCCTGCCGCGGTCCTGCGCGCCTGGCTCTTTGAGATGGCCCAATCCGAAGCGCATCTACTGCTCGTGACGCTGGAAGACCTGTGGCTCGAGACGGCACCCCAGAATGTCCCCGGCACTTGGCAAGAACGACCCAACTGGCAGCGAAAGTTGAAGTTTTCTCTCGACTCGGCGGCCGCGATGACATCGGTGATCGAAACGTTGAAAAAAATTGATCTGCTGCGAAAGGAAAGGCACTAGCCACCCATGGGCACTCAACATTCCACGACTCTGCTCACTGATAACGATCTGTATCTGTTCAACGAAGGCAGCCATTTCCGCCTTTACGACAAATTCGGATCGCACCTGATCAGCCACAGCGACACGACTGGCACGCAGTTTTCCGTGTGGGCGCCGGATGCGGAACAGGTATCGGTTATCGGTGATTTCAATGATTGGAAAAAGGGCGAGTGCCTGTTGCATCCCCGCGGTCACTCGGGCATTTGGGAAGGATTTCTTCCCGGCATCGGCAAGGGCACGCTGTATAAGTACCACGTTGTTTCACGCTTCAATCAGTACCGCGTCGACAAAGCGGACCCGTTCTCCATCTTCAATGAGATCCCTCCGAAGACTGCTTCTATTGTTTGGGATCTGGACTACCCGTGGACCGATCAAGAATGGATGGCGACGCGGCGTGGTCGCAACGGCCTGGACAAGCCGATGGCCATTTATGAAATGCATGTCGGCTCATGGCGACGGGCGGCCGAGACCGGCTATCGCTCGCTCTCATACCGCGAGCTGGCGCCGCAGCTAGCCGATTATTTACAAGAGATGGGCTACACCCATGTAGAGTTTTTGCCCGTCATGGATCACCCCTTCTTCGGTTCGTGGGGCTACCAAATCACCGGATATTTTGCGCCGTCGGGAAATTTCGGTACGCCCCAAGATTTGATGTACCTCATCGATGTTCTTCACCAGCGTGGCATCGGCATGATATTGGACTGGGTGCCATCCCACTTTCCTGCCGACGAACACGGGCTCGCCTATTTCGACGGCACCCATCTGTACGAACATGCCGACCCGCGCCAGGGGTATCACCCCGAGTGGAACAGTTACATTTTTAATTACGGTCGCAACGAGGTGCAGAGCTTTCTCATTAGCAACGCGATGTTCTGGCTTGATCGTTACCATATCGACGGTTTGCGCGTCGATGCTGTAGCTTCCATGCTGTATCTCGATTACGCCCGCAAAGAGGGCGAATGGATCCCAAATAAGTACGGCGGCCGGGAGAACCTCGAAGCCATTGCCTTCCTGCGCCGCATGAACGAGGAGGTCTACAGGAACCATCCCGATGTTCAGATCATCGCGGAGGAATCCACGGCCTGGCCCATGGTGTCGCGGCCGAATTATGTCGGAGGTCTGGGCTTTGGCTTGAAATGGGACATGGGGTGGATGCACGACACGCTGGAATACATGAGCAAGGACCCGATCCACAGGCGCTATCATCACGACAAGCTCACATTCCGCATGATTTATGCGTTTCACGAGAACTTCGTCCTTCCTCTATCGCACGACGAAGTTGTCTACGGCAAAGGATCGCTGCTGGGTAAAATGCCCGGCAATGAGACTGAAAGATTTGCCAACTTGCGGGTGCTGTTCGGCTATATGTACGCGCAACCCGGCAAAAAGTTACTCTTTATGGGGGGGGAGTTCGCGCAGTGGCGCGAGTGGGTGCACGACGCAAGCCTCGATTGGGACCTGCTGCAGTACCCGCTGCACGACGGCGTGCGCAAGTGGATCCGCGACCTCAACCGTTTCTATCGTGACGAACGCGCCCTGCATGAAGCTGATTGTGACCCGGCAGGGTTTGAATGGATTGACTGTAACGACGCGGATAGCAGCGTCATCAGTTTACTGCGAAAAGGACGATCGACTGAAGCCGTCGTGTTGGTGATCTGCAACTTTACTCCCGTGCCACGGATGAGCTACCGCATAGGGGCACCAAGCGGAGGATTTTGGCGCGAGGTCCTGAACAGCGATGCGGCGGAGTACGGGGGCGGCAATTTGGGAAACATGGGCGGCGTGGAGGCTTCTCCGGTCTCCCTTCATGGCCGGCACTGGTCTTTGACGATCACGCTGCCGCCGCTGTCGGCGCTGTTTTTCAAGCATGACTAAGACTGCGCGGACACGCGGTTCAAATGTTCAAGCTTTCAAGGGGCGGAGTGGTTGGACATTGAACTTTTGAACCTTTGAACTCTTGAACCAAAGTTTTATGCACATTGCCATGATATCGTCGGAGATCGCCCCATTTGCAAAAACCGGGGGGCTGGCCGATGTGGTTCAAACGCTTTCCATGGCTCTTGAAAGGCGCGGGCATAGCTTGTCATTGATCACGCCGGCTCATCGTTCGACTCTGGAGGCAGACTTCTCTTTAGACGAGACCGGCATCTCGCCAAACGTACCTGTAGCCGATCGCCTGGAATCGGCAACCGTACTGCGCGGCACACTTGGCGAAAATATATCGGTCTATCTGATCCGCGCCGATCAATACTTTAACAGGGAGTCCTTGTATGGCAGCGCCGAGAGGGATTACCCGGACAACGCTGAGCGGTTTACTTTCTTTTCCCGAGTCGCCCTGGAGGTGCTGCGCAAACAGGCCGTCGATATCATTCACTGTCACGATTGGCAGGCGGCGCTCGCGATCGTGTTCTTACGGGCGCAACGCGCGTACTATCCGGAGATCGCCGCGGCAAAGACCGTTTTAACGGCTCACAACCTGGGGTTTCAAGGAATTTTCGATGAAGCCGAATGGGCATCGCTGGGACTGGACCGCACCTATTTCACCACTGACTATCTGGAATTTTACGGCCGCATCAATCTTCTGAAAGGCGGTCTGGTCTTTGCCGATAAGATCACGACCGTCAGCCCTACCTATGCCCGTGAGATTCTCAGCTCGGAGCAAGGCTTTGGCCTCGAAGGCGTGCTTCAGCAGCGCGCCCAAGACCTGGTCGGAATCTTAAACGGAGTCGATTATACCCTGTGGAACCCGGAAACCGATCCTCACATTGCGGAACGCTACGGCGCCAACCGGTTGGCTGCAAAACGCGCTTGTAAACTCAGCTTGCAGCGAGCCGTGAGTTTGCCGGCACGGCCAGCAACGCCGCTTATCGGCATGATCTCCCGCCTGACTTCGCAGAAGGGTCTCGACCTGGTCCAACAAATTTTTGACGCCCTGACGGATTTGAAACTGCAGATGGTTGTTCTGGGCACAGGGGAAAGCCGCTACGAAGATTTTTTCATCACTGCTGCCGGCCGTTATCACGATAAACTCGCCGTGCGGATCGGTTTCGATGAAGTCTTGGCTCACCGAATCGAGGCAGGAGCCGACATGTTTCTCATGCCGTCGCGCTACGAACCTTGCGGCTTAAACCAGATGTTTAGCCTGAAATACGGAACCATTCCCATCGTACGCGCCGTCGGGGGCCTCAAAGACAGCGTTGAAGATTATGATCGAGACGCCGGCGCCGGCACCGGGTTTGTGTTCGATAAATACGAGCCGCAAGCCCTGCTTGGTGCAATCAGGCGCGCGTTGGACGCGTTTCAAGAAAAAAGAACATGGACAGCGCTCCGGCGACGGGCGATGAGCAAGGATTTTTCGTGGGACCGCTCGGCCGCGGTCTACAGTCAGCTGTACGAAGAGCTAGCGCGCGACTAGAGATTGCGTTCATTGGAACGATTGGAAAGTCTCGAACAATTGGAACGGTAAGCCATCAGTCCGAAAGTGGTACGATGTACATCCTGGGTATCGTTCTGGCAGGCGGTAGAGGGGAAAGGCTTCATCCGTTGACAGAGCATCGGGCCAAACCCGCAGTACCGTTCGGCGGCAGGTACAGAATTATCGACTTTGTCCTCTCCAATTTCGTCAACTCGGGTATTCTGTCCATCTATGTACTTACACAGTTCAGGGCCCAGTCCCTGTTGCAGCATCTTGAAAAGGGGTGGCGCACCACCGACTTTCTCGGCGACCATTTCATTACGCCTGTGCCCGCTCAAATGCGCATGGGACAAGATTGGTACCAAGGTACTGCGGACTCGGTGTATCAAAATCTCTACCTTCTGGAGCGACACAACCCCAAGCTGGTTGCGGTCTTTGGCGCGGATCACATCTACCGGATGAACATTCGGCAAATGATCGACGCCCATCAAAAAAACGGCGCCGATGTAACCGTCGCCGCGTTGCCCGTAAAAATCGAAGACGCCCCGAAGTTTGGCGTCATAGAGATCGACTCCGACTGGCGGATCGTCGGATTTGATGAAAAACCCGCTCGCCCCAGGGCGATTCCCGGCGAACCCGCGGCGGCGCTGATCTCTATGGGAAATTATTTATTTAGTTCGGAGGTGTTGCTCGGCGCCTTGCGCGAAGACGCCGCTAATTCCCGCAGCCGGCATGATTTTGGCTACGACATATTACCCGCATTGCTCGGCAGCAAGAGAGTCTTTGCCTACGATTTCCGTCGCAATCGGGTGCCCTCGACGCAAAAGGGAGAAGAGCCGAGTTACTGGCGCGATCTTGGCACCATCGAGGCATACTACGAAGCCAATATGGACCTCTGCTCGATCGACCCCTCTTTCAATCTCTACAACCGGAGTTGGCCGCTTAGAACCACTGATTTTGGCGATCCCCCTGCAAAATTTGTCTTTGACTGGCATGACCGTCAAGGCATGGCGCTCAACTCTATCGTTACGCAGGGAACGATCATTAGCGGCAGCGTAGTGCGCAATTGTGTCGTCGGGCGCAATGTCAGAATTCACAGTTACAGTCAGATTGAAGATTCGGTAATCATGGATTGGAGTGAAATCGACCGCGGCTGCAAAATCCGTCGCTGCATCATTGATAAATCCAACGTCATTCCCGCGGGCACGGCCATCGGTTATGATCTAGCAAGAGACCGGGAACGGTACTTTGTTTCGGATACGGGTATCGTGGTAGTTCCGCGTGGCGCGCGCAGGACGAGCTGGATTCTGGGGACGCCATAAAGGCTCGCTTTGCGCGCCGACGGCCCGGGCGGGAGAGCGGAGCGCGAAGCGCTGAGCGCAATACGCTTAGTCATTCCGGGGAGCCTGCGACGAGGAATCTGCTTTTTCCTATCCGGACAAAAAGCAGATCCTTCGGTTTGCCTCAGGATGACAAACACCAATAAACAGACTTGACCGTGGGACGTGGGACCGAAGACCGTTAACAAGGGCTCAAGCACTTCACCCGATCGGCACGGCTGGAACGATTTGAACGATTGGAACAGAAATTCAGCCCTTATGCTCGGAGTAGGAAAATGAAGATAGGGGCAAATTATCTCGGCGACAATCGTTGTTTTTTTTGCGTCTGGGCGCCGAACGCCTCCATGATTGAGCTCCGGTTGCTGAATCACCAGGAGCGACTCGTTCCGCTGCAGAATGGCGGAAATGGCTATTTTCAAGCCTATGTTGATGATGTGACTCCCGGCGCTCGATACCTCTTTCGCCTCGACCGAAATAAAGAGCGGCCCGATCCCGCGTCGCGCTGCCAACCCAACGGCGTGCACGGTCCGTCGGAGGTGATAGACACATCGTTCGATTGGCAGGACCAATGCTGGTTTGGACTGCCGCTACAGGACTACATCACTTACGAGCTCCACGTCGGGACTTTTACGGCCGATGGCACCTTGCAGGCCATCATCCCGCACCTTGTCGAACTCAAAGAACTTGGGGTGACGGCCGTTGAACTGATGCCGCTGGCGCAATTCCCTGGAGATCGCAATTGGGGATATGACGGTGTTTATCCTTTTGCCGTGCAGCATTCCTATGGCGGCCCGCAGGCGTTGAAGAAGTTCGTCAACGCATGTCATCAACAACAATTAGCCGTCGTGCTTGATGTGGTATACAATCATTTCGGCCCTGAAGGGAACTATCTGAGCGACTTTGCGCCTTATTTTACCGAGCGTTATAAGACCCCGTGGGGTGCCGCGTTGAACTTTGATGGGCCCGAAAGCGATCCCGTGCGGCGCTTCTTCATCGACAATGCTCTGTACTGGATCGAGGAGTTTCATTTTGATGGGCTACGACTGGACGCCGTTCACGCCATCCTGGATCACTCGCCTTACACTTTTCTGGAAGAACTCGCCGACAGTGTCCACCAACACGCGCTGAAGCTCAACCGGCGGGTGTTTCTCTTCCCGGAAAGCGCGGCCAACGACGCTCGGCTTATCCGCTCGCGCGAATTGGGCGGCTACGGTCTCGATGCCCAATGGAACGACGATTTCCATCACGCGCTCCGGACGGTTCTCACGGGGGAAGCAAACGGATACTACGAAGACTATGGCGAGTTCCGGCAGCTTATTAAAGCCTACCGCGAGGGTTTTGTATATTCAGGCGAATACTCAAGGTACCGGCGGCGGCGTCACGGCAGCTCGACACAAGCGCTTCCGGCCGAGCGGTTGGTGGTGTTCGCACAAAACCACGATCAAGTGGGAAACCGCATGCTGGGCGAACGGCTAACGCAGTTGGTTTCGTTCGACAGCTTGAAACTCGCGGCAGGCGCGGTTCTACTGTCGCCTTTTATCCCGTTGCTCTTTATGGGCGAAGAGTACGGTGAGCCAGCACCGTTTCAATATTTCATCAGTCACACCGACCCGGATCTCGTTGAAGCGGTGCGCAACGGGCGGCGTGAGGAGTTTGCGTCTTTCGGCTGGGACACTGCGCCGCCGGACCCCCAAGACGAGAACACCTTCCTGCGAGCAAAGTTGAACCACCAGCTGCGGCGGGAAGGATCATTCCGGGTTCTCTGGGAATTCTACAATCGTCTGATCCGCTTACGTCGGGAACTGGCGCCACTGGCTCGCCTCAGCAAAGACGGCTACGAGGTTCAAGGATTTGAGCCTCAGCGCGTACTGGCGCTCCGGCGCTGGGCCGGACCAGAAGAGGCATTTACGATCTTTAATTTCAGTGAGGTTCAGTCAGAAGTTACAGCTCCGGGTCTGCGGGGTCGATGGACGAAAATTCTCGACTCTGCCGACAATCGATGGCAAGGTAGTGGGTGTACACTGCCTGAAAAGCTCGACGCGCAGGAGATTGTGAATCTGAGTTTGCCAGGCCGATCTCTGGCTGTATTCGTCAATGAGCCTTCGCACCGCTAAAACTTATGCCTATGGAACGTTATATCTGCATTCACGGGCACTTTTACCAACCGCCGCGCGAAAACCCCTGGCTCGAAGCCATCGAGCTCCAGGATTCTGCCTATCCGTATCACGATTGGAACGAGCGCATCACCGCCGAATGTTATGCCCCTAACTCGGTATCGCGCATCCTCGATGCGGAAAACCAAATTGTCGAGCTGGTCAACAACTACTCTCAGATCAGCTTTAATTTTGGCCCTACCCTTTTCACATGGATGGAGCAAAATGCTACCGACGTGTACAGGGCCATACTCGACGCCGATGTGGAGAGCCGCAGAAATTTTTCCGGCCACGGTTCCGCCATTGCCCAGGCCTACAACCATGTGATTCTGCCATTGGCCAACAAGCGCGATCGCTATACTCAGATTCTGTGGGGCATTCGTGACTTCGAACGCCGTTTCCAGCGCGCACCAGAAGGCATGTGGCTGCCCGAAACCGCTGTGGATTTGGAAACTCTGGAAATTTTGGCGCAGCTCCAGATTCGCTTCACAATTCTGGCGCCGCATCAGGCAAAGCGTGTGCGGCGTATCGGCGCGCGTGTCTGGCGGGACGTGAGCGGCGGCCGCATCGATCCGACGCAGGCCTACGAGCAGAGACTGCCTTCCGGTCGAAAGATCGCGCTGTTCTTCTACGACGGACCGGTCTCCCGCGCTGTCGCCTTTGAAGGGCTATTGTCCCGCGGCGAGCATTTGGCCAACCGCCTCGTCGGAGCTTTTTCCGACCAACGCGACTGGAACCAACTCGTTCATATCGCCACGGACGGCGAGAGCTATGGTCACCATCATCGCTTTGGTGATATGGCACTCGCCTATGCTTTGAACTACATCAAATCCAACCGGCTTGCGCGGCTGACCAATTACGGCGAATATCTCGAGCGGCATCCGCCCGTCTATGAAGTGGAAATCATTGAGAAGACATCCTGGAGCTGTTTCCATGGCATCGATCGGTGGTGGAGTAACTGCGGATGCAATTCCGGCGGCCACCCGGACTGGAACCAACAGTGGCGCACGCCGTTGCGCAACGCAATGGACTGGCTGCGCGACGAAGTGGCTTCTCCTTTCGAAGACAAAGGTCGCGAATTTTTTAAGGAACCATGGGAGGCCCGCAACGCATATATCGACGTCATCCACGACCGGTCAGTGGCAAATATCGGGCGTTTTTTTACGCGCCATGGGGCGCGGCCACTTGACGAGCCGGCGCAACTCACAGCACTCCGGCTGCTCGAGCTTCAACGTCACGCGATGCTGATGTACACCAGCTGCGGCTGGTTTTTCGACGAGCTTTCCGGCATTGAGACCGTGCAGGTCATTCAATTTGCCGGACGCGCCGTACAACTCGCCCAGGACATCTTTGGCGACTCTCTGGAGGAGCAGTTTGTAGAGCGGTTTGCGGCGGCCAAAAGCAACCTCCGTGAGCACGGGGATGGCCGGCGCATTTACGAGACATTTGTCCGACCGGCCAGGGTAGATTGGGAACGGGTCGGTGCCCACTACGCGGTAAGTTCGTTGTTTGAAACCTACTCGGAACAAACCCGAATCTACTGCTTCACGGCCGAACGCGAGGACTACCAGCGCATCGAAGCGGGCAGCGCCAGCATTGCAGTGGGGCGCGTCAAGCTCACGTCGGACATTACACGGGAGGCGACGGTTCTTAGCTTCTGTGCGCTCCACATGGGAGACCACAATGTTAACGGTGGCGTGCGCAAGTTTCTCGGTAACGAGCAATACGAAGCTCTCACCAGGGAGGTGACCGAACCCTTCACGCGTGCTGATTTTGCCCAGGTGATCCGCATTATGGACCGTCATTTTGGCAACTCGACGTATTCTGTGAGATCCCTCTTTCGCGATGAACAGCGCAAGGTCCTCGATGTCATTCTGGCTTCAACCCTGGGCGAAGCAGAAATGCTTTACCGCCAGATTTACGAGCATCGGGCGCCCATGATGCGCTTTCTCACGAGCCTGAACATTCCGTTGCCGAAAGCGCTTCAAACTGCGGCGGAACTGGTGCTGAACGGCTATCTCCGCCGGGCCTTGGAGCAAGACGAAATCGATACCGAACGCGTCAAGGCTCTATTCGAAGCGGCCTACAATGAAGGTGTCGGGTTGGACACGGCGACTCTGGAATTCGCCTACCGCCATAGCCTGCAACGATTGATGGAGCGGCTCGTGGAGAATCCCCTATCTCAGTCCTCGCTGCAGCAGTTGGATAATGCGGCAAGTCTGCTCCAGAGTTTGCCGTTTGGCGTGGACCTGTGGAAAGTGCAAAACGCGTATTATCGTCTACTGAAAACCGTCTACCCGCAGATGCACGAAAAAATGCTGCGCGGCGGTGAGCCGGCGCGATCGTGGATCGAGCGATTCGTGACCTTGGGCAAGAGACTCGCCGTCCGGGTACAGCCTCCTCGACGATGACCGCGCTTCGCGCAGTTCAAAGTTCAAGGTTCCACGTTCGACTATGAGTCTCGAACGTGTATGTAGGGGCCGACCTGCGTGTCGGCCTTCACGGGCGCACACAGGTGCGCCCCTGCCATTTCGGACCTCACCTATAGGTCAAGGTAGAATGGGTTGACAGAATCGAAACCCATCAGGTCCCCCCCTACCCAACCAGCACCAACCGCACATCCATCACGTTGGTAAAAGTGGGCCCCGTCACCAACAAATCTCCAGTCGCGTGAAGAAAATGATAGGAATCGTTGCGGCGCAGAAAATCTCGGGCATCCAATCCTAAGGCGCGTGCGCGTTGAATCGTGGTTCCGTCAACCAGTCCACCGGCGGCGTCTGTTGGGCCGTCGGTGCCATCGGTACCACCGCTCAATACTACAACTCTTTCGCAGCCGTCGAGATCGATGGCGGCCGCTAACGCGAACTCTTGGTTCCGTCCCCCCAGTCCATCGCCCAGGATTCGAACCGTTGTCTCTCCTCCGGAAATGATACAGGCAGGCGGGTTCACGGGCTTGCCATCGCTCATTACCCGCCTGGCAATAGCCGCGTGATCTGCTGCCACCTCCTTTGCTTCACCCTCGATTGAGCTCGAAAGAACCATCGCCTGATATCCCAAAGTCTCGGCTCGTCGCCGTGCTGCCGACAGCGCGATCTGGTTATTTCCAACAATTTGATTATGAACGCGATCGAATGCCGCGCTGCCCGGTTTGGGTGTTTCTTCGACCTCTCCGCGCACCCCTCTGGCCAGGAACTCCAGTGCGGCGGGTGGAATTTTGTGTTTTAGAGCGTAGCGTTCGACGATCTGCAGACAATCGTCGAACGTGCTCGGATCGGG
Source organism: uncultured Syntrophobacteraceae bacterium (assembly GCA_964410485.1). Taxonomy (GTDB): domain Bacteria; phylum Desulfobacterota; class Binatia; order UBA9968; family UBA9968; genus CAYPHJ01. The sequence continues at coordinate 39,213 of CAYPHJ010000016.1, read as the reverse complement.
TGCAGTGGGCCCGGAGGCGATTGCGTCCAGCGGATCACCAATCACGTCTGAAAGAATCAGAGCAGCCAGGGTAGACGGTGAGGCAAGCGCGGCCAGGCGGCCTCCCTTGACTTTTGACAAATGTTTGCGCAACGCGTTGATTTCTTGAATCGCGGCGCCGCAACGAAGCAATGCCTCGGTGGTTTCCCGCTTCTCTTTCAAACTTACGCCGTCCACGGGACAAGTAAGCAGCGCCGAGCCACCACCGGATATCAAGCATAGAACAAGATCCTTCTCCCCCCCGGTTTGCCTCAAAAGCTCGATAATTTTCGCTGTCGCTTCCACACCGGCCTGATCAGGAACCGGATGAGCCGCTTCGAGAATATCGAGCTTGCCGACGGGGACAGCGTAGCCCTGTTTGACAATCACCGCACCGCCGGTGATTCTCTCTTGCAACAAATCATGGGCCGCGAGTCCCATTCGCGCAGAGGCCTTTCCCGCGCCGATAATAAACAGCCGGTCATAGCGCGAGAGATCGTACACTTGGGGGCCGATCTGCAGCCGATCTCCATCCACAGACAGGTGGCGCTTCGTCGCCGTAATGGGATCGGCTGCTTCGAGAGCCGCGCCGAAGATATCCCGCGCGTCCCGTCTCAGCTGCTCTAACAAAAGCATAAGCGGCAGATGTTTGGAAAAAACTGGAGCATTGGAGTGGCGAAGGAACTCAAACGCTGCAATTTAAAAAACCGAACAAATTTATCTGTCGGGATGAGTGGAACTGTAGAGTCTAAACCCGCTGAACCCATACTCCCCTATGATCCGGCCGGTCCCAGCATCATAGATATCGATGAGCATGTTTCGTTCAGGGTGGCCCGCAAGATAGCGGGAGAAAATTTCGATGAATTGTTCCTGGTGGCTGTGCTCAGCATGCAGAAATCCCTCTGCGACAAACAGCCGGTGCGGCCTGCGATTATTCTCAACCCGAACCCAGTATCGCAAACCGGCGACGCCGACCTGATCGAGCCACCTCTTGTACTCCGTAAGCTGAGCCTGAATTTGCTTGAAATCTCTCGAACTAGAGTTCTGGGAGACGGCCACCTGAGGCGCAAGCAATGCGAGCGCCAAAATCACCCCCAAAAGCCTTTTTCGCGCTCGCACTGCCGTTGCCTCTACTTAACGAGTAGAACTATTGCACACGGACTTCAACACGACGGTTCTTCGCACGGCCCTCCCTGGTTTTGTTATCGGCAAGGGGCTTCGTTTCACCAAAACCTTGGCCAGTGACTCTATTGGGATCAACGCCCTTCTTCATCAAGTAGTTCTGCACGGATTTGACGCGGCGCTCCGACAATCCCTGATTGTATTTTTCCGTACCGATACTGTCGGTATGTCCGGAAAGATGTACCCGAGTTCCTTTATTCTCGTTCATGAACGCAACGAGCCGATCCAAAATCGCCGCAGCTTCGGGTTTGATATTCGTCTTGTCAAAGTCGAAAAGAACATCATCCAAAATAATGGTCCGCTCCACCTTGGGGGCCGGTGGTGGTGGCGGCGGTGGTGTCGGCTTAGGAGCCGGCGGAGGGGGTGGCGGTGGTGTCGGCTTGGGGGCCGGCTTCGGTTCCGGTGGTGGCGGCGGCGGTGGCGGCGGTGGAGGCGGTGGTGGAGGAGGTGGTGGGGGTGGTTTAGGCTTTACTGGCGCTGGTGGCGGCGGCGGTGGCGGTGGAGCCGGTGGTACCGGCTTGGGATCTTCTGCTATAAGGTACGCCAACGCGCCACAGAGCAAGGCACCACTTGCGGCGCCAATCGCCGCGCCCACGGCCTCGCTACGATGCCGACCTTCAATCCCCTGATGAGCCAACACGGCACCGGCAGCCGCGCCACCGATACCACAGGTGAGCGCGCCGACGGTCACTGCTTGATTTCGTGTCAGGCCGACACAACCCGACAAAAAAAACGCCAATGCGGAGATGACCGCAAAGTTACTTCTGATCATTCCCTTGATCATTCACTCTCCTCCGAGACCATATGCAAAGTTCGACCAAACGTATTACAAGGAAGTTTTCTTGTCAAGACAAAAACCCCGCGCTAAGCCTGGCTCAGCTTTCCATCGGCAGTGCGGTAAGTTGGCAAAAGCAAAGCACAATGAGCTGCCAACTTTGAGTATCGGAAACGGCCAGGGGATCGACTTGTTGACCGCTGATAAACTTCTCGCAACAGGTGTTGGATCTTTAAGATTGCTGGTGGACTTGAACTTAATTCATACGCTTGATTGTTGCCCGTCTAATGATGAGCAGGTATCGTCATGTCATGGAACGGCGTGCCATAGGCATAGTTTCCCTTTTATTGGCGTTTCTTTTCTCCGCTTATGTTGGTTTGTATCTTTTGGCACAATCTTCCATGTTCAAACGATGGCTGATTACCCGACTTTCCCAAGACACAGGTTATACGGTCACAATGGACGAACTGCGTTTTGCCATACCTTTCGGGTTTGTCGCCTCGGCGGTAAACGTTTCAGCACTGCATGGCCCGCTTTTGCAGGCGGACGAGGTCATCGTGACGGTGTATCCGCTTGATCTCTTTTCCAGGACTGTGCATCGCGTCCAATTGCGTCATCCGACCATCTACATCGATCTCGAAGAACTGCCGAAATTGTCGAACAATATGGGGCCGACACTCGCTCTGCGCCACCTGGCGATCGAGCAGGGAAACATCATGCTCAAAGCCGGCACTGACCGGAAGCTGGATTTTCATTCGGTCTCGCTAAACATTGATGATGTAAATTTAGGCGAGGCCACCGGAGTCAAGCTTCGTGCCGAGGTTCCACGGCTCGCCGCGAGCGCGGAGATCAGCATCCACTCCGGAGCGGAGGAAACGCAAGCCGATATTCGTCTTTTTCAAAAAAGCCGTGGCCCGGCTTTGACACTGCCCGCTTCAAAGCAACAGAGTCCCGGTGTCTTGAGCGCCGCGATCACGTTGCACAAGAACAACAAAGATGGGCTCGTCGCCGCGGCAACCGGCGAGGTGGATCAATTCACCTTGGGAGACGAGTACGTGAGCGGCCGGTTCGAGATCCACAGTAAAATCGATGCCGGATTTCATCACGCTGCGTTTGACGGAACATTCGCCCTGCATGACACGAGCCTGAAGATCGGCCCGGCTCGCCCGATCACCCCACATCAAGCTGCTACAGTGACGTTATCCGGAGAATATTCACTCGTAGACAATATCGCGCACGTCCAAGCCGTGCGCGTGCAGTCAGCCTGGGGAACCGCCGAAGCGACGACAGCGATTGGCTTTGCCCCCCGGCTCAACCTGGCGAATGGGCGGGCAACGCTGCGCAATGTTCCCGCCCCAGTTCTGCAACAGTTTTTGCCTGATAGGCTGCGCGGCTTGAGCGTCAACGGCACCCTTGGCTCCGAGCTGCAATTTGGCGGCTACTGGCCGGATATCCGTATTGCAGGGGTAGCGCATATGCACGGGGCACAAGTTAAACATGCCCAGTGGTCGGTGGCACAGGTGTCCATAAAGGCGCCGTTTGAATGGGGCAACGACACCGTTTTTGCGCAGGATGTCCAAATCCACGGGCGTTTGCTGTCCGCCACTCGTCCGGATCGTATGACCCTGGGGGCTGAGGAGATTTCGGCTACCGCCACCCTGAGAAGGCGCGCCGACGACCCGCTCAGCGCGGCCGGCAACGTGCGCCTGCTGGGCGGCCGATTTGCTTCGGCCGATGGCTCCAAAATCGGAGAAAATTTCGCTCTGACCGCCCGCTTTGAAGCGGCTTTGTCCGGTGAAAAGGAAGTCACCTGGGTTGCGGCAAACCTGGAGGCCCAACAAGGTGAGCTCTTGTGGGGAAAATTTTTCGGCGACGTGAGCACGCGGCCAGCGAGGTTGGAAGTCAACCTGGAGTATCGATCCCCCAGCGATTCGATCATTTTGCGCCACTGCAATATTTTTTTGGCCGGGATAGGCGGCTTACAGCTTGCCGGGGCCATCGAGCGCATCTCAAGTTCGCCCGCCGTCGTTCTGGATATCAAGAGTGAGAGCCTGCAGCCTGGTGGCGTTTTTGACTTCTTCATTCGCGACACGCTGAAGCTCAGTTATCCGATCCTGGATCGGCTCAACATTGCCGGTAGTGTCGATCTCTCCAGTCGGCTTGAAGGTGGTCCCGACCGTTGGACAGCTCAAGGCGACATGCGCGTCCGCGCGGGTGATATTAGCGAAAAAGCCGGTAACTGGCAGGTCGGCCCCTTTGAGCTGGCACTGCCATTCCGCATCCATAGCCGCGCCGCCACAACGGACGTTGCCGAGCCTGCCGCGATCGGTAAACTTGCGATCGCCTCGGCTCACTTCGGTTCTGAGCGGCTCTTGCCTTTTCGAACCACACTGTCGGTCTGGAACAACGCTTTGGAATTCCACCAGCCGCTAGCGCTATCAGCCTACGGCGGCATCATCGAGATCAGAGGTCTGCGCTGGAAGGATTTCTTAAACGATCCGCAAGACCTGGCGTTTTCTTTGAATGCAAAAGACCTTCAACTGCAAAGAGTAACCGAGAATTTAGGCTGGCATCCTTTCGCGGGCGTCCTCAACGCTTCAATCCCCAAAATAGAGTCCATGGGCGATGCTTTGCGTACCGGGGGCGAGATACTGGTCGATGTCTTTGGCGGCAGGGTTCGCATCGCGCCCGTCGAGGTACAGAATCCTTTCTCGGCTCTTTTTTCAGTACGGCTAAACACTCGGTTTGAAGAGATTAACCTTGAGCTGGCTTCCGAAAACTTTGAATTTGGCCGCATCTCAGGCATTCTAGAGGGCACCGTCAACGATCTGATAATCACCAATGGACAACCGGCGCAATTCACAGCCGTGATCCATACGGTGCCGAAGAGCGGTGTGGGCCAGTGGATCAGTGTGGAAGCCCTCGACAAGATCACCGTACTCAGCTCGGGCAACGATGCGGGAGCACTTTACGGAGGGCTTGCTGGATTTTTTGACAACTTCCGCTACAGCAGGCTGGGTTTCAAGGCGACACTGAAGAATGACAGGCTGATGCTGCGAGGGGTCGAGAGCCGCGATGGCAAAGAGTATCTGGTGGTTGGAACGCTTTTCCCGCCCAGCGTAAATATCATTAGCCACACGCAAGAGATCGGTTTCGGTGAATTGATCAGACGGCTTGAACGAATCGGAGCGTCCGGCGGACCGGAAGTAAAATAAGAAAACCGTTAAGGTTCAAAAGGTGTTCAACGTTCTCGGGAGGATTTTGAACCCTTTGAACCTTTGAACTAACGACAAGGAGAGTTTCATGAAATTTTCATACATCCGCGGCACAGGCCGAGCCGCATCAATCTTTATAGTCACTGCGGCTCTCTTTAGTGCATGCGTAACTGTGAACATCTATTTTCCCGCGGCGGCAGTGGAACGCGCCGCCGATCAAATCGTCAAGGAGACCTGGGGCGGACCGGGAAACGCACCAAAGAATGAAAAAGAACAACCGCGCAGCCAAAATCGGCTAATTCCGGAAGCAGGTCGCTCCTGGAGCTTTGTTCGGCCTGTGCACGCCCAAGAAGCCGATATCAATGTATCGAACCCGGCGATTCGGTCGTTGAGGTCTTCCATCAAAAGCCGGAGCACATCCATTATGCCTTACATGGATCGCGGTAACATCGGCATCAACCGAGATGGACTGCTGGAGGTTCGGACGACCGACGGGCTCAACCTCAAGGAAAGAGCCGAGGTCCAACAGCTCATCTCGGCCGAGAACCGCGATCGGGAAGCGCTCTACGCGGAAATCGCAAAGGCCAACAACTTCACGCCCGACGCCGTGCCAAAAATCAAGCGCATTTTCGCCAAGAGCTGGATTGATCAAGCAAGATCCGGCTGGTGGATTCAGGACGCCGGCGGGAAGTGGTCAAGAAAATAGGTGACTCACCGAGCATGGCGGGAAAAGCGGAAGTTACAGTCTATCGACCTACCAGGCCCACCGGCGCTGCTAGTTTTTAATAATGAGCACAGGGCAGCGGGCCTGGCGCAGGATCTGTTCCGCGACGCTTCCCAGAATCAACCGCGAGAGTCCGGCGCGGCCATGGGATCCCAAAATGATCATCGACGCTCGGGATTTCTTTGCTTGATCAACAACCATTTGCGCGGCATTGCTCCCGCGCAGCAAAAGCACGCGACTGTTTTTCGGAGTTAATTTGTGCCGTCGGACTAGTTTTCTGATGTGTTCCTCCGCTTCCCTGCGCAACTCCTCGAAATAGTGATCGCGAAACTGAAACGCAACCATACTTGCCGGATCTGTCACGACGTGCGTGAGAAGAAGCCTGGCTTGGTTACGTTTTGCCAGTCGTACGGCATGGGTGAGGGCTTTTTCAGATGTCCTGGAAAAATCCAGAGGTACAAGATAGGTTTGTGTGGAAGTCATATTTGGATTCGCCTTTGAAAACAGAACCACGCCGGCAGTTAACACCCGGCTTATTGATATAACGGCCAAAATCTCAGGATCAAAGGAATCGAAACGGCAACGATCAGTAGCTCGAGAACCAGTCCCATCCGCCAGTAATCGCCAAAGCGGTATCCGCCGGGGGCCAGCACCATTGCGTTTGACTGATGTCCCACGGGAGTGAGAAAAGCACACGAGGCTCCCACCGCCACCGACATCAGAAACGGATCCGCCGACGCGCCGACTGCCAGAGCGATGCCGATGCCAATCGGCGCCATGATGATGGCCGCGGCGGCGTTATTAATGAGGTCCGAAAGGAACATAGTGACTATCAATAGAACGATCAGCACCACTACCGGACTCATGGATGCCGATACGGCGACCAACGCCTCGGCCACCAACTTTGCCGCGCCGGTCGACTCCAGCGCGCTCCCGACTGGGATCATCGCCCCCAACAGCACGATAATCGGCCACTCGATACTGGAATAAGCGTCGCGCAGTGAGATAAGCCCGACCACGACCATCGCCACGGCCGCTGCACAAAAGGCGATTTGTACCGGCAATATGCTCGCAGTCACGGCCGCCAGCGCCATCGCAAAGATACCCACGGCGAGAAACACTCGCCGCGGCTGTCCCAGACGGAGCCCACGCTCCGCCAACGGCAAACATCCAAGGGATGGCAGGGCCTGAACCAGGGAATCTATTGGTCCTTGCAGGAGCAAGATGTCTCCGGCCTTCAACTGAATATCTCGAAGCCGCGCCCTGAGACGCGCTCCACCGCGGGCCACACCCAGAAGGTTGATTCCGTAACGCCAGCGCAGCTGGAAGCTCCATGCGGTGTTTCCTTCCAGAGGCGAGTCGGGCGTTACGATCACTTCCATCACGCCTACCTCATCCGAACCCAGTATGTCTTTCGCCTCCGGTTTACTCTGACCCAATTGCAACCCGGCAATGTCCAACAGGCTTTTGAGTGAATCCGAATCGGCTTGTACAATGAGCACGTCTCCAGATCGGAGAATCTCGAACTTTTGTGGCGCAAAGACTCGCTGGCTGCCGCGCGTCAGCCCGAGGATGGTGACCTCCACGTCCTTGATTGTCTCCAGTTCATACAATGCCTTGTCTATGAATTTTGAGCCTTCCGGAACTGCAACCTCGGCAATGTAGTCTTTGATCTGAAACAAATCTTCCGGTGAGCTTTGTCCCTGTCTTTGGGGAATCAAGCGCCAACCAATGAGCGCAACGAAAGCTAGCCCGGCCACAGCGACACCGACGCCGACCGGCGAAAAGTCAAACATCCGAAACGGGGCGTCCGCTGTTTGGTTGCGAAAGTTCGAAATAATAATGTTCGGCGGAGTTCCAATCAACGTGGTCATTCCTCCGAGCAGCGAGCCAAAGGCGATGGGCATGAGAAGGAAAGAAGGTGACCGGTTGTTCTGACGGGCCATGCGCACCGCTACAGGCAGCATCAGAGCGAGGGCGCCCACGTTGTTCATAAATGCGGATAGGATCATCACTACAGCCGTCAGGCTCGCCACCTGCACTGTACGGTTGGCGCCGACTTTGGATAGCAGTCGCGTGATGGCATCGACCACACCCGAATTCATCAAGCCGCGACTGACCACCAAAACAGCAGCGACCGTGATTACGGCAGGATGACCGAAGCCGGAAAAAGCATTTTCCGGGGGAAGAATGCCGGCTAGGGTAACGGCGAGCAGCGCAAGCAGCGCGACGATGTCATAACGCCACAATCCGACAACAAATAGAATCAACGAGCCGAGAAGAATGGCGAAGACGATTTTTTGATCGAGGGTCATGAAAATAGCTTGGCGCGATTCCAAGCTGATCTTTTCAGGATGATCCCTTACCTAACTCCTGAGAACGGTGGGTTGCGCTGAGGACGGCTTCCATGACGGCACCACGAAATCCTTGTTGTTCGAGCGCATACAGCCCGGCAATGGTAGTGCCACCTGGCGAGGTCACCTCGTCTTTAAGCTCCCCAAGATGCTTGGCGCTCTCAAGAGCCATGCGTGCCGAGCCGTAAACAGTCTGCAAAGCGAGCTTTAGCGCTACGTCTCGCGGCAAGCCGACGTGGACCCCGCCATCAACCAGCGCTTCCATGAAGAGAAACACATAGGCCGGGCCGCTTCCGCTGAGTCCCGTCACTGCGTCTAAATATTTTTCTTCCACCGCCAAACCGATGCCGAAACTATTGAGGATAGCTGCAACGTGTTCGAGATCCTTTGGTGTTGCGTGCGTTCCAGAAGCATAGGCGGACGCGCCTGCCCCGGCCACGCAAGGAAGATTCGGCATGACGCGCACGACGCGAGCACCGGCGGTCAATTTTGCCTCTATTCTGGAAATAGGAACACCTGCGGCAACGGAGACCAGAAGCTTGTCTTTGCCCACCCCAGCGGCCAGCTCCTCGAGCACCGGATCGACGATCTGGGGCTTGACCGCCAGAACGACAATATCGGCAAATTCGCATATCTTTCGGTTGTCCGCCGCTACTTCAATCCCGAGCTCCCCGGCGACCGCTTGCCGCAGAGCGGCGCTGACATCGCTGGCCATGACTTGGTCTTCGGCCAGAAGGCCGGCTCGGATGATGCCTCGTAGAATTGCCGCTCCGATTTTGCCGGCACCGACCACAGCAACTTTCTGCGCCAACATACGAACCTCCTAGTCGAAATGTTCCAAGTCTCAGGTCTCGGGTCTTAGGTTTCGCACGGGAAGGGGGAACCCCGAGACTCGAAACGCGAGACTCGGGACTCTGAGAGCTAAAACCGCTTGCCCAAAGCCTGCAGTCCTTTGGCCGCATCGGCATTGTCGTGGCTCAAGGCCAGAACCTCCCGATATTTCCGCTCGGCTTCCCTCATGTTGCCCAGGTGGTGGTAGGCACGAGCCAGATGCAAGCGCCAGTCGTGTCTGGTGCGCCTCAGTCGTAGAGCGTCTTGGTAGGCTTCGGCCGCCTTGTCCCACATCCCGAGTGCGGCATAAACCTGCCCCAGCTCGCCGTGAAGTGTGGCTGATTCTTCCCCCTTGGCTCTCGATCTTTCCAAAAAATCTTTTGCCTCGCCGGCGTTTCCCCGCGCTGCCATCAAACGGCCCCACGCCAACAGCACGGCCGGATGATCCGGTGATATGGTTTGTGCGTGGCGAAACCATTCTTCCGCTTCTTGGTGATCGCCTGAGTGAAGCGCGATGTTGCCCAATCCCAAATACGGAAGAACCTCGCGGCTGCCCATCTCGATCACTTTGGCATAGACGGCTTTCGCCTCCGGAAGGTAAAATTCATCGCTCATGCTCAACACGTCACGGATCGTATCGCGCGAGCGTTCCAAAGCGATGAACGCGGCCTTGGCAGCTTCCGAGCTTCTGTCCTGCTGCAGGAAAACCTTCATCTGCAACAAATAAAACCTGGGATTTGTCGGATCCAACTGAAGTGCTTGCTCGATCTCGTACAGCGCGCGATTGTATGCAGCGCTCGCGACGTAGGATTGCGCCATATAATAGTGATGCAACGCCTGCGGCACCGGCAAGGGATTGGCCTTGAGCCATGGAGCAGAATCCACGACATAAGGTTCCATGAGCCTGCGATTCAATTCGGTCGTGGACCGGCGCAGGCTCTTCGGCGCGGAAAACTCGAGTTCGCCGCCGTCGTCGGTGTTGATCTGGGCACCCTTGGAGAATTCCAGGAGAGCTTCACGATCCATACGGTAGAATCCTTGGACCGCGTAAACATCCGACAATCCCAGGTACTCCAGGTCCGATCTGAGCCCGGGATTGTTGTCATAAATCGCCTTGACGGTCGCGTAATCGAAGCGATGTTCCCGCTTGCTGCCCACGAGGAGGAAGTCGCTTTCTTTCATGCTCCACACGGAAGCATAAGGGAAAGCCTCGACAAAAGTGCGAAACACCATGCGAAAATCGTCGGGCGACATCGAATAATTGTGGAACCATTGGCCGAAAATACCATCGTCGGTCAGCTTCGAGTTGACGACTTGATAAAATTCTTGCGTATACAAGTTTGCGATGCCGGCAATCCAAGGATTGGAAGGCTCAGCTGTGATCACGTCATAACGTCCGCGCGCTGCCAAGATGTAGTTGCGTCCGTCTGTGGGAATGACCCGTACTCTCTTGTCGTCCAGTACGCCGCCCTGCCGTGAATTTTGCGACTTGCGATGCAGGCTCTCGATGGCGGCACGGTAGTCGCCGTTTTCCGACAGTTGCAGTAAACGAGACCGTTCTGCATCGTCCATGATGCCGTTGAAGTGAAGTAAATGTTTATCGGCGTCATACCAGATACGCGGGTCCCCTTCCCTTCCGGCAATGAAGCTGATGTCCACCGGCAAAGAGTCGATTTTCACGTACACGCGGTTGAAAAATTTGCTCACCTCGATCATTGCCGGCTCGATCTCGATGACCTCGATCTGTTTCAGCGTATCAAAGGTCGCCAGCGCTTTGGCGGACATGCCGCTGCCGAGTCCGATGGTAATGGCCCGCTCGGCTTTCGGATGAAGCAACATGGGAATGTAGCTCGTCATTAACTGGCTGAGGGCGTCGCCGTAAGAGCCGTCGATCTTGCCGTTGGATTTGAAATAGATATAGTCGCTGCCAAAAATACGATGAACGCTCACTGTCGCCGTCAGGCCTTCGCGGAAATAAAGTATTTCGTCGCGCCTCATCTCTTCGAGCCGTAACGAGTCCACCGGCAGGTTCTCATAGCGATCGTGATATATGGTCACCCCGCTGGTGAGCACATGGGCATCCCAACGAGGCATCCTGAGCGGCACCAGGATGGCCAGAATCAACACCGCCATTCCCAAAGCGACTCGCGGCAACCGCGATAATCGCGGGTCGGCAACAACCAGTAACCAGCCGATTAAGAGGTTTGTGACGACGCCGAAAATGATTGTGTTTTGTACGCCTATGGTCGGAATCAGGATAAACCCCCCGGCGAAAGCCCCCGCAATAGCGCCCACCGTATTCGCCGCATACGAGGTTCCGACACCGCTACCCACGCGGTAAAGATTCTGTGTAAAGAGCTTCGCGACCATCGGAAAGGTGAAACCCAAAAGCACCGTCGGCACGAACATGACAAGCGCCGACAGCAATATTTGAACCGAGAGAAAGACGTTGAAAGTATCTCCAAAACCGGAGAGAAGGCGAACAAAAATCAGCGGTAATCGCTCAAAGAGGGGGATGGTCGCGAGCGCTGCCAGCCCGACCCAGAGCTGCACCAACCCGAAGCTGCTCAAGCGCACGTCGCGGTCCGCCATCAAGCGCGCGTAGAGAAAGCCGCCCAAGGACAAGCCAATAAGGAACGTAACCAGCATCGTCGTAAACGAATACACGGAGCTGCCGATCACCAGAGTCAAGGCTCTTGCCCAGGCGTTCTCATAGACCAGCGCCGCAAAACCCGAACACGCAAAAGCAGTCAAAATAATCCAACCGAGGCGTGAAGGTCTTTCCTCGGGGCTTAAATCCGCCTCGGCCTGTGAAGCGGTCACCAAAGCGATCTCCACGGCAGGTTTTTCGCGCAGCCGGTCGACGACCAGAATCACCCCAGCGACCACCAGATTAATGATCGCGGCAAGATACACCGTCTGGCGCGTGCCCAGCGTGGGGATGAAAAGATAACCCGCAAATGCGCAACCCAGGACAGCGCCCAGCGTATTGGTGGCATAAAGGTCCCCCACGCGGCGACCTAATTCGCTGAATGTACGTACAAAAAAGCGGCTTAGAACGGGAAGCGTGGCACCCATGAGCAAGGTGGGGAAAACCAGTAAGGCAAACGAAAGAAAAAATAGTATCAGGTTAAACAAAAAAGGATGGGTTTCGTTCAGACTAAAGATCGGCCCGTAAGCCTTTTGAGCCAAGATGAATAGCCAGGGAACCAGGAAGCCATAGATTCCAACCCCCAGCTCGAGGATGCCGTAGAGCAAGAAGTCGTTCTTCCGCTGATCGGCAATTTTGCCGAAGGTATAGCTGCCGATCGCCAAACCCGCCATAAATGCCGCCAGAACAGTCGCAATCGCATAAGTCGTGTTACCGAAAATCTGCGTCAACAACCGCACCCAGGCCACTTCGTACATCAAGGCCGCGACGCCGGAAAAAAAGAAGCAGAAAAGGCCCACACCAAGAAGCCAATCCTGCTTGGAACGCACTAAAGGAGCTGTCATTTCATTCTCCCGACATATGGTGCTGAAGGGAATCCTAGGACTGATATCAAGCCCTATCTGAAGTGTAAAGAGCAACCGCCCCGCTACAGAGTTTCGGTTTTCGATTTTTCAGTCTCAAGTTACCCTCCTCAAACGCGAGACCCGGGACCCGAAAACGGGCAACCGAACCTGCCGGCTACGTTGACATTGCGCCCGGTGTCATATAAGGATAACAACGTCTAAGCATCCAGGATCAAAGAGTTCTCTCCCGTAATATAATCCGAATGCGCCCAGGCGTTTTTGCAGATTCTGAGTGAGCGAGACAGGCGTTTTTCTGACTAATTTTCGTAGGAAAAACTCTACCTTATCGGAGGCTAGCGATGGCGAAACCGGCAGTGAAAGAAGATCGACCACCGGCTGAAGCGATCAAAGACTTGCGCAGCGCAATCGAGTGGCTCAAACAAGAAGGCGATATCATCGAAAGTGACAAAGAGGTCAATCCCGACCTGGAAATCACCGGGGTGCAAAAGCTTTTGGATGGCGGCTGCCCTATTCTTTTCAACAACGTGAAGGCAAAGCCCTATCACCGCTGCATTACCAACCTTTTTGGCGATATGAACGTCATCAACAAAATGTTCGGTTGGAAAGATCACCAGGGCCGTACCCGCAAACTCGCCTATGCAATAACTCATCCGCTCCCGCCCGTAACGGTTGATGGAAAGGATGCGCCGTGCCAGGAGGAGGTTTTCGAAAAGCCGGCCGAGGTTAATGAGTTCATCGTTCCCATACGTCATACCGCCATCGAGCCGGAGTTAACAGTAGGGTCCGGCAATCGGTTGGTGGCCGGCGAGTACTTTGGCGGCGGTAGAGACCTGGGATACAACCGGATGAATTTCCGTTGGGGCAATGTGGGAACATTCCAGATTTCTCCGGGCTCGCACATGTGGCAGGTCGTAACTAAATTTTATCGCGACAATAAGCTCATCCCGATCACGATGAACTTCGGCTTGCCTCCCGCCTGCACCCTAATGGCCGGTGCTGGTTTTGATTACGTGATCTTGCCCCAGGGCTGCGACGAAGTGGCCATGGCCGGAGCGGTCCAAGGCGCTCCTGTGCGTCTGGTCAAGGCCCGTACCGTCGATGCATGGGCCGTAGCTGACGCCGAAGTCGTGCTCGAAGGATACGTCAACCCACGCGATCGCCGTTTCGAAACCGCCGAATCCGAGAAAGCCGGCGTCCAGGGGCGGTATCACTTCCACCCGGAGTGGGCGGGCTACATGGGCAAAGCCTACAAAGCTCCAACGTTCCATGTAACCGCCGTGACCACGCGCAAGCGCGAATCCAAACCAATTATCTTCACCCTGGGTGTCCACACGCTCGATGATCACAACATCGACACAACAGTGCGCGAAGCCGCGATGTTCGAGCTGTGCGAGCGCATGCAGCCCGGCATTATCACCGACGTCAATATCCCCTACTGCATGACCGATTGGGGAGGAGCCATTATTCAGGTAAAGAAGCGCAACAAGATTGACGAAGGCTGGCAGCGTAACTTCATGGCCGCCATACTGGCGACCTCTCAGGGATCACGGCTGGTCATTGCGGCAAGCGAAGACACGGACATCTATGACATGGACGATATCATCTGGTGCCTCACCACCCGGGTGAATCCGAAGACCGATATCATTAACCCGCTGCCCGGTGGCCGCGGCCAGACCTTTATGCCTGCCGAACGCATGACTGCGGGTGAGAAGGAGTGGACTGCGTCGAACACCATGTTTGAAGGCGGCATGGGCATCGATGCCACCGTGCCGTTCGGCTACGAGAGCGACTTTATGCGGCCCGTTTATCCGGTGGATAAAGTGGACTTGAAGAAGTTTTTTACCGAGAAGGATATCCAGAACGCCAAGTCGCGCATGCAGGGCTGGGTCCACTCGTTGGCCCGTACCGGACGATAAACGCGCCGCAATTGTGAGTTGATCTTTGCAAGGGCAGGGCCGCGTCCCTGCCCTTTTTTTTGACGCATGGACGCAAGTAACAGAGAAGAGGGGCTCCTTTCGCCTTATCGGGTTCTCGATCTAACCGATGAGCTCGGTTTTCTCTGCGGCAAAATTTTGGGTGATCTGGGCGCCGACGTCATCAAGATTGAGCGCCCTGGCGGCGACGCCGCGCGGCGACTGGGTCCTTTCTACAAAAACAACGCGGATCCCGAGAACAGCCTCTACTGGTTGGGCTTCAACAACAACAAGCGCGGCATCACCCTGAATTTGGAATCGGCGCGCGGGCGCGAGATTCTTTTGCAGCTTGCGGGTAAAGCCGATTTCATTGTGGAAAGTTTCATGCCCGGGTACTTGGACGGTTTGCAGCTTGGATATGCTGCGCTGAGCGGCATCAACCCGCGTGTGGTCGTAACTTCCATCACCCCCTTTGGCCAGCACGGCCCATACAGCAAGTTTAAAGCCTCGGATATCGAGATCATGGGTCTTAGCGGCTGCATGTCCCTCACTGGCGATCCGGACCGTCCGCCGCTCCGTGTGTCATTCCCACAGGCTTACAGTTGGACCGGATCTTATGCCGCGATTGGGACTCTAATCGCTCATTATCATCGTCAAATGACCGGGGAGGGGCAGCAAGTCGACGTCTCGGCTCAGGCCTGCTTGCTGTGGGCCTTTTCCCACGCCCATACCTTTTGGGACCTCAACCGCCATGTCGAGAAGCGCGCGGGATCTTTTATGACTGGGAGGAGCATTACCGGAGCGCGCATGCGCGTGTTTTGGCGGTGTAAGGATGGTTATTTGAATTTCATTATTTATGGCGGAGAGGCAGGCAGGCGAACCAACCAGGCTCTCGTGGAGTGGATGGACAGTGTTGATATGGCGCCGGATGTCTTGAAGACCAAAGATTGGAAAATCTTTGACATCGCGCAGGTTACGCAGGAAGAAATTGATCGCATGGAGGAGCCGATCGCGCGCTTTTTTGCCGGCTTGACAAAAGCTGAATTCTTCAAAGAAGTGATCAAACGGCAGATGCTCGGTTATCCAGTCGCAACCGTGAAAGAGATCTTCGAAGATCCGCAACACGAGGCGCGCGATTTCTGGCAATCGATCAAACATCCCGAGCTGGGCATCGCGCTCGATTATCCCGGAGGTTTCGCCAAATTCTCCGAAGGTGCCTGCAAGGTCTGGCGCCGGGCGCCGCTCATCGGGGAGCACAACAAGGAAGTTTACTGTGGCGAACTGGAAATGACCGTGGCAGACCTGGCACAGCTGCAACAAGATGGAACCATCTGATGCCATATACCATAAGCTATAAGCCATAAGCTATAAGCCAACTATGCTGTCGTTGAAAGGAATCAAGGTCGTTGAATTTGCCGCGTTCGCGGCGGGGCCGGCCGTGGGCAAACACCTCGCCGATCATGGCGCGACGGTTGTTCATGTCGAATCGCGCGTGCGCCCGGATGGTTTTCGCGCTCATTATCCCCCGTATAAGGACAACATTCACGGCCTTAATCGTTCTGGCTTGTTCTCACTGATCAACAACGACAAGCTCGATATCACACTGAACTTGAAAAAGGCGCCCGACGCGACGGAACTGGCCAAGAGGATTGTCGCCTGGTGCGATGTAGTCATCGAAAATTTTAGTCCGGGTACGATGACTCGTTTGGGACTCGACTACCAAACGCTTCAACAGGTAAACAAGAGCTTGATCATGCTAAGCAGCTCAAATCTCGGCCAGACCGGACCGCACGCTCATCACGCAGGATTCGGTTCGCAGCTTTCCTCCTTGGCCGGCTTTACGCATCTCACCGGGTATCCCGACGGACCGCCACAGATATTGTACGGTCCTTACATCGACTACATCGCGGTCGCGTACGGGGCCGTAGCCATCCTGGCAGCGCTGGACTACCGACGGCGGACCGGCAAAGGCAATTACATTGACGCGGCCCAATACGAAACCGGACTCCAGTATCTTGCCCCGATCCTTCTCGACTACAAAGCCAACGGCAAGGTTGCGCAGCGCAACGCCAACCGAGATCCACATGCGGCGCCGCACGGCGCCTATCCTTGCCAGGGCGACGATTGTTGGTGTGTGATCAGCGTTCACTCCGACGCGGAGTGGCAGGCTCTCTGCTCCATCATGGGCAACCCGGGGTGGAGCGCCGATGAAAAATTTTCCTCGCTGGCAGGACGGAAAAACAATGAGCAGGAGCTGGATGGCAAGATAGCCGAGTGGACACGCCTCTTCACGGCACGTGAAGTCATGGAAAAGCTCCAACGCGCCGGCGTTCGAGCCGGCGTCGTTAACACGATGAAAGACCTTTACGAGGATCCCCAGCTCGCGCACCGGCCGCAATGGGTCGCGTTGGAGCATCCGGAGATCGGCAAGATGCATTATCAACGTCCTCCATTCCTCCTCGGCAAGACGCCTCCCGGCCCATCCACGCGTGATCCACTGCTTGGCGAGCACAACGACTATTTTTATCGCCAGCTCCTGGGATTGAGCGAGCAGGAATATAAAAAGCTCGTTGAAGAACAAGTAATCTATTGAACGCGACACCCAGAAGAGTGACCGGGGACCGAAGATCGGTTGAAGTTTAGGTTCAGTCCCGGTCAACTTCAACCTCCGTCCCGCAGTTCTCGGTCCGTGCGGTCTTCCGTTCTCCGTCTCAGGTTGTCCTCTCTCTGTGTTCGGTTGTCGGTCCTCGGTCTCTGGTCGTTCAGTTCGTCTTACTTGGGCTCGTCTCGTCACTGTAGAATTTTTAGAAGAAGTGCGAAAATTTTTTGAATAACGTTATCTGCTGGATTTTGTTCTTTTTGCGACAGTGGCTCGGCAGCCTGTTTCAAACCTGCATTGACAGGCGTCGTTTCATCTGCTAGCTATGGTTTTAGCTGCCAAGAATGGCGCCCGCCTGACCATTTTTCAATTCCATCTCGAGGTAAAGTATGGAGACACGTAACCACCACGCGCTCATTCGTACTTTAAACAACTGGGGGCAGTCATTGTTTCCGCGCCTCCTTATCGCGATCCTTTTCACTCCCTTTCTGGTTACGGGCTTGACTATTTTGGAACCACAGATGGACGAGAGCGCTCAAGCAATCGCTGAGCCGCAGGAAGAGTTTCAGTCCTATGCCGCGGCGGCCCGGTTTCCGCCCAAAGAGCTCGTGAATATTTATTCTATCGTAACGGCCAAACGGCCGGACATCAGCGACGAAGAAGCGTGGATGTTGACCGCGGTCATTCACGACGAGTGCGCCAAACACACAGTTGATCCGATTTTGGTTTTGGCTTTAATCGATGTGGAAAGCAGTTTTCAGTACTCCGCTGTGTCACCCGCGGGAGCAAGAGGTCTTATGCAGATCCTTCCCTACGTGGGAGAGTCGCTCCTCCAAGAGACAGGCTTGGACCGCCATCCGAGGTGGCATGAATTCCGGCCGGAGTTCCTGGACGATCCAATTTTGAACATCAAGCTCGGCGTATATTACTTGAAGCACTTGAAGAAGAGGTTTCGTGACCGGACGCTGGCCTTAACCGCTTACAACTTGGGACCGACTGAAACCCGCAACCGTCTTGAGAACGATATTGCCTTTTCCGACCGGTACGCCAGAGCTGTTCTTTCGACCTATCAGAAATACACACGAGTCCAGCCGCCGCTCTTTTAATCGACGTGTGCCATATAGCAAAACAGCGAGCTGTAAAACCATCTTTACGTCATGCTCGTAAATCCGCCACAAGGCGTCGGATGGATTAGCTCAGGCTGAGGCGGGCATCCCAGTCCCATTTCCCCCTGGATTCCCGCCAAAATCATGCGGGCATGACGACACACGTGAAAAAACCTTGTGTAGGAGGGAGGACCGAGGTTAACGTTGAACTTGCACTCCGCTTGAGGAAGCTATACGAGTTCTTGTGAAAGATTCACTTCTTATGGACAGGCCGCAAACACTTACGCTTGCTGAACGCGCTCTGGAAGGAATCGCGGCGCATGCTGGGGAAGCTTTTCCCGAGGAATGTTGCGGCGTGATTCTTGCCGATGCAACCAACGATCAAGTTCACCGGCTCACAAACATCCAAAACCGGCTTCATGCTCTCGACCCTGAGACCTACCCGCGCACCGCCGCCATTGCTTACGCCATGGATCCAAAGGAGCTGGAACGCGTCATCCAGGACGGAGAATTGAGCGGCCGCAAGTTAAAAGCATTTTATCACTCTCACCCGGATCACGACGCTTACTTTTCTGACGAAGACAAAGCTTTCGCCAGCCCCTTTGGTGAACCCACCTTTCCGTCGGCTGCGCAGATCGTCGTCTCTATCTACAGCGGCGCAATTAGACAGATTCGTGCCTTTGTCTGGTCCGAGCAAAGCAAGGATTTCGTAGAAGTGCACCTGAAGAAAATCTAGATAGCGCGGTGGAGGCGCGGGAACATACTATCGACGTCAGGGGACTGCCACTCCATTACCTCGAATGGGGAGAGCCGGTTGCCGAGCCGCTGATCCTGGTGCACGGGTTTCTCGACCAGGCGCGGAGTTGGCAGCCGTTCGTTACAGCGATTACGCAAAGACTCAACGGCCTCTGGATTGTGGCGCCGGATTGTCGCGGCCATGGGGACAGCGGTTGGATCGGTGCCGGCGGATACTACCATTTTCCCGATTATGTGCTGGATCTCGACTACCTCGTCCGGCACCTCACAGTTGAGAGATTCGCTCTTGTCGGCCATTCTATGGGCGGGACCATCGCATTCCTATATGCCGGCACGTTCCGCGATCGGGTCACCCGGTTGGTGCTCATCGAGGGAATCGGTCCGGTGGGAGCGAGCTTTTCAGATGCCCCCAGGCAAATGGAAAAATGGATCGCCGAGGTACACCAGCGCGGGCGAAGCCATCTTCGCGAGTACCCAAGCATCGAAGCCGGCGCCCTGCAACTGGAAAAAACAAATCCCCGATTAAGCCGCGGTCTAGCTTTGAATCTGGCGCGCTGGGGAATGAGGCCAACGTCCCGAAGCACCTGGGTATGGAAATTCGATCCACTGCATCGGACGACCTCACCGCAACCCTTTTACCCTGCGCAGGCGATCGAATTCATGCGCCGGATCGAATGCCCCGTTCTCCTCGTCGACGGCAAGCTCAGCCATCAAAGCGCACGCGCCGACAAGCAACTCAGGACGGCGGCCATCACGAACCGCACCGCGATTCAAATTGAGAACGCCGGCCATATGGTGCATCATGATAACCCGCAAGAGTTGGCCGCTGCCGTCGCGCGATTTATGCTATAGATCACCGTTGCCGCCCGACACTTGACGAAGCTGCATGTCGGCTGCGCCACAAGCTTCGCCGCGGACTTTCTTCACGCGTGACATGCTTTTTCTCCCATTGATCTGATAATCCAAGCCTGTTATGGTGCGCACAGAAGGTGATAGTCGTGATCGAAGGAAAACGACTTTTCTTGCGCGTGGGAGATGAAGTGACCCACCTGCGTTATGAACAGTGGGGCATTGGAGTCGTTATGGAAGTGATGACCTCTTCGGTTCCAGGTGGAACTTGTCTTGCGCGCGTGCGCTTCCAGGATGGCCAGCTTCGCTGCTTCAATAACGACCTGGACAACGAAGCCTGCTGCTATTATTTCGGCGTGCGACGGTACTGGAATTCCACTCACGGCGTCAACGCCTTGCGCTCAAAATACTTTCTTAGAGGCTAGCGCTGGATGTCAAACTCCTCCAGGCGTATTCGCTCAGCGGTTGCATTGCTAGTCTTTTTCTTTAACGTCGTCGGGGCTGTGCCTTTGCGCGCCGAAGACACTATTGAAAGGGCGGGTGTGCTGCTGGGTGTGACGGCCGGAAACGTCTTGTTTGTTCCCATGAAAGCAATCTCCGTCTCGATGGGACTGTTCAGCGGCGCCGTGTCATACATCGTGACCGGTGGTAATCGTGAGGTCACCGACCAGGCGTGGCATAACGCAACTCAGGGTCCGTACTTGATTACCGAGGACGTGGCGCGCAAAGCAATTGGCGAAAGACCGGAGTTGTCGCAAGACGAACTGGCTCCCGTGATCCTGCCGTAACGCGAGAAGGATTCAAGTCAGTCAGCCGCACATTGTTGCAGGGGCAGGCTCGAAACCCTGCCCCTGCTTTCTCTTTCACCTAGGCCGCTAAATTCTTGTTGAAGAAATTTACCGTGCGTGTCCAAGCATCCTTCGCAGCCTCTGGATGGTAACGGTCGGCGTTCGTGTTGTTGTTAAATGCGTGTTTGGCACCCGGGTAAACTTTAATGTCACAGCTTTTTCCGTGTTTAGCCAAAGCGGCCTTGAGCGGCTCGACGCCGGGCATGATATTAGGATCGTCTTCGGCGTAGTTGCCCATCACCGGGCAAGGGAGATCTTGCACGGCATCGAGAGGATCGGGATTACGCCCGTAGTATACGACGGCTGCGTTCAGATCCTTGCATTTCGTGGCAAAGTTGAGTGACTGTCCACCGCCCCAGCAGTAGCCAACGACGCCGATCTTGCCATTGACGTAGCTCTGCTTTTTCATGTAGGCAACAGCCGAGCTCAAATCTTCGGCCACCATTGCAGAATTAATTCCTCTGATCGCTTCAATGGCTGCTTCACCGCCTTTGTATTGAGCGCTGCCCCCCAACCTCGACATGCAATCCACGGCAATGGCCGCGAACCCCTCTTTTGCAAAACGTCGCGCCACATCCTTGATGTGATCCACAAGGCCTCGATTCTCGTGAATCACGATCACTGTTCCTAAGCTTTTTCCGTCCCTCGGGCGCGAAACGTAGGCCATGACATTGCCGGCCTTGCCGGGAAACTGAACGCTTTCGGATGTAAAACTCGAATCGTTGGGATCGACAAAATGATCAACCGTCTGAGCCATTCGCGTCTCCTCCTTTGATTTTGATGTAACGTTCCCAGCTATAACTAATAATAATTTTCAAATCCAGACCTGAAGATTCTATCGCGGCAGAAAATAAAGGATGCAAAGCAGCTCGCACCGGATGCAATGCGCTTTGCTCCGTGTGCGGTGGTGTGTCGTGTTAAGCGGAGCTTGAACTTGCCGTCGAGGATTTTTCGCTACTGCCTTTGGCAGTATCGTTTTTTGCATTATCCGTCTTTTTGGCTTCGGCCGCCGGTTTGTTCGATCCGTTTTCGGGCTTGGAGACGCCCTGCTCTTTACGCGCGTAATCGGTGACGTACCAGCCGGTCCCTTTTAGCTGAAACGACGTATTGGAAATGAGCTTTTTTACTTTTCCTCGGCAGGTGGGGCACTTGGCCAGTGGCCGTTCAGTGATTCGTTGCGTCACCTCGAAGACTCCACAGCATTGGCACTGGTATTCGTAAATCGGCATGTAGATTCCTCAATTCTAAGGCATTTTTGCTGCACAAAGTAATCACTCTGTCTCGGAATGTCAATTGGGCCGAAGTCGACCGCGGCCGCGTGACCGCCAAACCGGCGTGCGCGTCTTGACAGGGTTGAACTTTCTTCACTATGTATCCAGTGGGCCAACGGGCCACCCAGACGGCCGCCGCACGCCCCGGGGGATAGCACTATGGACAAGGTGCAGTTTCCGTACCGTTCCGAGAGTCATCTGGCATTTCTGAGTGTCGTCGGTGAATCCGGGAGTTGGGAGAAACACGGTCTTCAAGTGAATTACGATACATTTATTAGTTCTGAAGACGCTCATCGCAACATTGCCGGGGAAAGCGTAGAGTTTGTCGGTGGCAATCATCTTTCGCCCTATATCCGCAGACCTCAGGGGGACAAGTGGGTTTATCTCGGACAAAGCGTCAGCCTGCTAAATCACCGCCTCGTCGTTCGCGCCGATTCCGGCATCAACAGAGTCGCCGACCTCAGCGGGAAAACAATTGCCACCAAGGGGCAGCATCCGGGGCTCAATACCTGGCTGTTCATCAAGCAAAGTGGCTTATTGGGTAAGTGTGCCTTGGAGCGCTTACGCGGCGGGCGACCGCACTGGGAGGAGGTGCGCGATGGCAAAGCAGACGCCGCCTTCGTCACGCCTCCCGCCGACCTTTTCGCTCGCCGAGCTGGACTGAAGATCATCCCCGTCGAAGCTCTGCCTATGGTATGGTTCAGCACCGTTTCCACGAGTCTAAAGTTTGCCGAGAGACATCCGGACATCGTCGGCAAATTTCTCAAGGGCTTCTGTGAAGGCATTGCTTATTTCAAAAAGCATCGCAACGAGTCCATTCAAATCATCAAAACGAAACACACAAAGGAAGGCGACCTGGACGATGAGGCTGCAACTCACCTCTATGACGAGCTGAAAATGATCCTGCAGGCGAAGCCCTACCCTTCGATATCGGCGATCAACAACGTTTACGAGATTGCCAAAGAAGAAAACAATATCGCGGAAAAAACCGCTCCGATGTCGCTCTGGGACTTCCACCATCTCCGCCGGATTGACGACAGCGGCTTTATCGACAACCTGTATCGGGCGTGAGTTTGTCTCGGACCAACCTTTGCCATTCGAACAAAGGAGTGTTTCATGAGTTTACGCTCGCCCGCAGAAGATGAAATGGAGGCAGCCCATCACCCCAACGCCATATCGAGAAGGTCCGGCGTCCCCTGCCCCTCGCTACGCGCTTCGCGCTACTCGGGGAATCGGAATGGGATGCCGTGTTCCCGAGTAGCGATCTTCCGAGATCGCGTAGCGAGGGAGTACGACGCTGCGGAGCATACGCGGGTGACCGCTGTGGGGCCGCTGTCCCTTCACTCCCTCTACAACCCCAATTTTCTAGAGAGTGTTTCATGAGCTTACACTCGCCTGCAGAGGATGAAAATGAACCCTTAAGTACAGAAAGCGTATCCCAGTGGTGCGGATCAAAGGCCGATAAATCCCCCAACAGCCCCCTTTGCCAAAGGGGGCGGGTCCGCAGGACCGGGGGATTTTCGCTCAAGTCGCTATTTTCGAAGGAGATATTATGATCGCTGCCAACCACGATCTGCGCGCGTGGATGACGCAAGTTGAGTCCATCAACCAACTTCACCGGCTCCAGGGAATTCCATGGCGGAAAGATATCGGTGGCTTGCTCGAGATGATTTTGGAGCGCAGCAAGAACCCCCCGGCGCTGCTGTTCGAACGAATCCCCGATGCCCGGCCGGACATGCAGATTTTGTGCAGTCAGATCGACACGATCGAGAGGCTCGCTCTGGCGATGGGCACCGACCCCCACGTCGGCGTGACCGACTTCATTCAGGCCTGGAGACAGAAGATCCGAAACCTCCAGGCCATCGAACCGGAATATCTCGAAGACGCACCGGTTTTCGAAAATCGCGTTGAAAAAGACATCGACCTGGAGGCCTATCCCATACCCCAGTGGCACGAATTGGACGGAGGTCGCTACATTGGCACCGATGATCTCGTAATCACACAGGACCCCGAAGAGGGCTGGGTGAATGCAGGAACATACCGCGTCATGCTTCAAGGACCCCGGGCTCTGACGCTCTACATTTCTCCCGGAAAACATGGGCGCATACAGCGTCAGAAATATTTTGACGCGGGGCGGCCCTGCCCGGTGGTCATGTCCTTCGGCCATCATCCGATACTCTTTCTCGCGGCCTGCACAGATGTGCCGGCCAAAATGAGCGAGTTCGCCTATGCCGGCGGCGTAATCGGCGAACCTATTCAACTTGTACGCGGTCCATTGACCGGGCTGCCTATTCCCGCCTATTCGGAAATCGCGATCGAAGGCGAAATGGTTCCCGGCGACGCATTACCGGAAGGTCCGTTCGGTGAATGGCCCGGCTACTACGCGAGCGCCCAGCGCCCGGAACCGGTGGTTCGCGTCAAGGCGCTCTATTATCGCAATGATCCCATTCTATGCGGGGAGCCGCCGTTGCGTCCATCGGCCGGGCAAGGCTTTCATCGCTCGATCCAACGATCGGCACTGATCTGGAATGCGCTTGAGGATGCGGGTGTTCCGGACGTAAAAGGGGTATGGCTACATCCTGCCGGTTACCGTTTTTTTTCGATCATTAAAATCAGGCAGCGCTACCCCGGGCATGCCAAGCAGGCGGCTGTCATCGCCAGCCAGTGCCGCGCAGGTGCTTATCTAGGCCGCTACGTCGTCGTTGTGGATGACGACATCGACATTTACAATCCCGACGACGTCATATGGGCAATGGCCACGCGATCCGAACCCGAAAACATCGATATCATCCGACGCGCTTGGAGCGGGCCATTGGATCCGGCCATTCCACGGGAACGCAAGGGATTAAATTCCCGAGCCTTGATTGACGCCACTCGCCCTTACGAGTGGCGCGACAGTTTCCCGGCGGTCAATGCCGTCAGCGATGAGATCAAACATCAACTGGAACAAAAATATGCCTCGTTGCTGAAGGAAGTCTTTCAACGCACACACTGAGAACGTACCAACTCGAGCGAAGCTACGAATCTCGAGCGTCCAAAAACCGCCACTGGCTAAAGAGCGCCGCTTGGCCATAGTAACTGCCTCGCTCATCGATAAGATTCCATACCGTCGCTTCCTCTAGGGCAAATCGGCGGCCGGTGTTAGTGACGCGAACCCCATGGTAGTTGTCAATGTAGCCTTGTCTAGCAACCGCCGCCAGCAGACGTTGCCGCTCTACTTGTCCGCTGGGCTCGGCGGTTGTACGTGATGGCCGACCGACCATTTCCTTCCAGCTCAACTCAAATAAAGCCAATCCCGCGCGGTTAGCATAGTTCAAGATCGGGTCGCGGGCGGTATTATGAGAAAGAACGACGAAAGGCGCGTTAAAAAGGCGCCGTGCCTGTTCTGTTGGATCGCTATCGGGCTCAAGCAGACTTCTTCCCGTCCAGTAGCTGAAGCTATAAAGCAGCCGCGCGACGTGCTGCTTCAGATATGAGTTGTTCTCTCCGGGTTCGCTCCAGTCGGAGTCGTTAGGCTGCTGCATGGTCCCGGTAGGCGTAAACTTCCTGCGCACGGACTCTTATCGGTCAGAAAGATCGATAAATACACCGTCGGGGTCGGAGAATTGGTGCCGGCCATGCCGGCAGGCGGCGATTACGTTGATCCGGTTTTGTGCCTCTTCGGGCACGCTGACGATTCGCTCGCCCATGTCCGGATTGGCTTCTCGCAATGCAGCCAATTCTCTTTTGACGTTGTCAACGCTTTCTACCTTGAAGCCAAGATGTTCCAATCCGGGCCGATCGATACCTGCGCCTTCGTAATCGGTCATCTTCCACGGCGCGATAATGAGCGTCACTTTGCCATCTGTAAGATAGAAATTCGGATCTTCCAGCGCCTTTTCTTCTTCCCGCAAGTCGAACAAATCGCGGTAAAAAGCCGCTATCTCGGTCGGGTTCATGACACGCAGCTTGATATGGTGAATACGTCGTGGCTGTTCACGGACCGCTTCGACGTAGACGTCTTTTCGGTTTTTCATTCCTTCTTGTGTCAAGTCGAAATAATTTCCTTCGGGATCGTGGGCACCGAAAGTGGCGAATGGCCGGTTCGAGGGACGTCTGAGCACGCCGACCGCCGGATAATGCTCTTTGATTCGGTTAATGGCACCGTCAATATCATCCACATCAAGGCCGAAGTGGTGCAGCCCGGGAACATAGCCGGGCTTTCTGCCGATGACGGTCATACCTACGTAGCCGTCACTGATGCTGACGGCATAGTTCATCCGAATCGCCCTTTCTTCCTCAGCGGAACCCGGTTTGGATCGCATCATCCCAAACACCGCCTCATAGAACTTCGCCTCTCGGACAAAATTCTCGCTCACGATCGCCGCATGCTGTATTCGGGTCACCATGATCTTCTCCTCCGCACAACGATTTAATACGGATTGAACGTTTTGAACGACTCGAACCCCTTACAGTCTATTTGCCGGCTATCTTCTTGAAAAATCCTTCCTTTTCCAGCTCGTTAAGAATGCTCTCATCGAGATATCTCTCCAGGCGCATGTCCAGTTTGGGATTTTCTTGCACGATCAAGTCCAATGTATTTTTTAACCCGTTGTGCGACACTCGTATCGGAAATGAGAGCTTCGGCGCAAAGAACCGATACGTTTCCTCGAGCGCTTTGGGGTTCTCCTGCTTGAGTCTGTGCCGGTAAACGGCAATGCCTTTCTCTTTGTTGGTCATGAACTGATGAGTTGCCTCAGCGTAGGCTCCAAGGAACCGTTTGACGGCGTCCCGATTCCGCTGCAAAAAAGAGCGCCGCACGGCGACAGCGCTCATCGGATAATCGACGTTTCTAACTTCATCCAGATTACCCAACTCGTGCATCCCCATGCGCAGCGCCTCACCGAGTTCCGGATACGAAAGCACGGTAGCATCAAGGGCCTTGGCCGACATCGCCACCAGCCGATTGGTGCCTCCCCCACTTTGCAACACGGTTACGGATTGGCGGGGGATCTTCCATTCCTTGAGGAGCAGGGTCACCGCAAGGTCATTGGCACCGCCAAAGTTGACGATGCCGATTTTCTTGCCGATCAAATCCTCCGGTTTGCGGATCTCCTTTTGCGCCACGAAACTGAAGGGAAACTTGTTGAGCGAGGCGCCCACCATGACGATATCCGCACCGCGCATCACGGCACGGACAAACCCGGCGCCGTCCACGTGCGCAAAGTGAATGCTGTCGCCCACAAGCGCCTGGATCTGGCGGGTCGTTCCGGGAACCAGCACCGGCTCACCATCAAGGCCGTACTTCTTGAGCAACCCGAAGTCTTTGACAGCCCACATCGCTATCTGAAATCCCGCAAAACCGGCGTACCCCAGCATGTAGCGCTCTTGCGCGCCGACCGGCGTCAAAAAAACAAACAAGAAAAGAACCAGGCCACATAATGTGCTAAACATTTGCTTCATTCCTCCCTTGTGTGACTTGCCTCGAGCGCTTTCGCATACTCGCCGCAGTCGATTGACGCGGGCACCAGCTCTGAATGCACAATGATGTTCGACAAGCGCGACCCGGCTGCCAATAGCATCGCAACAACCGCCCGCACGGGGTGCAAGGACCTGTTCGGGTCAGCAGATTGTTTTCATGCTCGGTCATCATAACGGAAGGACGGGGTAGCAGAGCCCGTTTTGCCCTAACGAGAAACAGCGCCCGGCCTTTTCATACTATTTACGCCAGTCCTGGGCAAGGCGCCTTAAACCTTCAGGAGCTCCGTGTCTCGAATTTTCGAGTCTCGCGTTCTTACAGCGGCCCTAGCGCGCAACTGGGCGCCGGGCCGAAACTCGGGCGCAAGAACCCAACACCTCGGCAGAGACGCGGCCTGTTGAGGAATTATCTTGACGGCGGCAAAGCGATAGTGGGAAACTCAGATCCGTGAGCCAGCTACAGTTTCAGAATAGAACCGTCTACGTACTCAGGAGCGAGCACATGGCCGAGGATGTCGAATTGGGACGGCTATCGATGGCCGACAACAGCGAGATCGTTCTGACCACCCATCATGTCTATCAGCGTAAGGACAGAGGCTGGCGCGGCGAGGCAAGGACTTCTATTCCACGCGGGGCAATCACGAGTATTAAGCTCGAGTGGCACCGTAATCTCAGTTTTATCGCCGGCGGCGTCATTGCCTTGGCCATTGCTGCAGCACTCTATTTCTTCACCCTGCCATTTACTGTGCCTGAGTTTGTCGCTCCCGTTGCCGCCATTTTCGGGGTCGCGCTGGCGCTGTTGTGCCTCATCAGATCGAAGAGCATGCACATTACAGCCTCTACGATCACAATCGGCGGTGAACCGGACGACTACGAAAAGGCGCAGAGGTTTTGTGATCTTCTTCTGGGCGACGTAAGAGAACTTCCAGCGAGCCCGAAAACAAATGAGGTGGCAACCCCACCTAAGGATGAGACGCAGGATTCAAAATGGCAGCTCTGAACCCAAGTCCCGGAACCATTCGATCCAGAGCGCCGGCACGCAATCCATGAGCCGCAGAAGCACAGCGGAAAGTCGATCAGAGGCGAATGATGGCTAACCTCGTCGGTTGTATGGCCATGTCCCATGCACCACAGCTCATGCTCAGCCCGGATCAGTGGGGTGTGCTGAGAAATCGCGAGAGCGAGAAACTACCTGAAAGGCCAGGGCTCGAAAAGGAGACCGATGAAGTTAAGCAGGCAAAGTGGCGTGGTTGCATGACCGCCATCGAAAAGTTACGCGTGCGCGCGGCCGCGCTCCACCCGGACGTCCTCATAGTCGTCGGGGACGATCAGCATGAAAACTTGCTCGACGATAACATGCCGCCGTTTAGTATCTTCACCGGCGACAGCGCGGAGGCAAGCACGAGCCTGCACTACTTAAAACAACCGAATTCGCAAAATCGCAGCCGCTATCAAGTCCACTCATCTCTGGCCGAAGCCCTGCTTACGGACCTTATGGACGCGGGATTCGATCCTGCCTATTCCAGGCAAACCCGTTACGATGGCGGCTTGGGACATGCATTTGCCCGTGTCCTCAAATTTCTCATGCCGGAGCCTCCCTGCCGCATCGTTCCGGTCATGGTCAATACCTATTATCCGCCGGCGCCATCGGCGAAGCGCTGTGTTGAGTTCGGTCAAGCGTTGGCCCGCGCCTTGAAACGGTTCGTCGGTGCGGAGCGTGTTCTAGTGATCGGGTCAGGCGGACTTAGCCATACGCTGATTGACGAAGAGCTAGATCGGAATTTCCTCAACGCAGTCGAGGCACGCGACCTGGATTTCATGACCGGCCTGCCGGCGTCCGTGTTAGTGGAAGGCACTTCCGAGATACGGAACTGGATCGTGACGGCAGCGACGGCCGATTGCCCCGGAGCCATTGTTGATTATTTCCCGCTTTACCGCACGCGCACGGGCGTGGGATGCGCCATGGGGTTTGCTTACTGGGAACCCAGCACTTAGCTCGGATTATTCATGCCCGCAACGAAGCCCCAGGCCCACATCCTGGCTTAGTATTCGCGCTGCCGCTTCATGCGCTCGAGATCCAGGCGCTGACGCTCGAGTTCCGCCTGGTTTCTACGAATTTGCTCGTCCTGCTCTTGTTGCCGCATTTCCTGTCCCTGGAGCTGATCGCCAACCAGGGCGCCGGCGCCGAGACCTAAAGCGCCGCCAATGGCGGCTCCAGCCCCGGGGTTACCCACGGCACCACCTATAATCGCTCCCGTAGCTGCGCCTCCAAGCGCACCGATTCCGGCGCCTTTTTCCCTTGTCGTAAGACCCCCGCCGGAACAACCGTTAACAACGGTCAATAGAGCTAGCCCGGCAACAAACAATGATTTCCTGCGCCAGGGCGCCGCGGTTTCAAGTCTCTTCATATTTCCTCCTCTGGTCAGATGTGTGACGATAGAACGCCGCAATAATTGTTCCAATATTTTCTCCGGTCCGCCCAATTCGAGCAATTGGCTTGCCATGACACTCTTGTGAACAATTGAGAAGTTTCGGCGACCAAAAGGGCCGCACCTGTCGGTAAACCTGTACACTTGCAACGTTCGCCCTGTAGCTTATCACCCTTTGTTCAGAATAACTTTTTTCTCGGCAATTTCGCCCTTTCCTTACAAACAAAATGTGCTATGAACATTTGAAGCGTTGCACTTACTCCAAACAGGATAGAAACCCTCAAACCCGGCGCTTGTTTACGACCAGAGTGAGCGTCTGTATTTTAGTGAAACATGTTTAGTGAAACAATGCGGGGCTAGAAATATGACTGTGCGCATACGCAAACTCATCCCTATCCTGGTGCTGGCAGCAACGTACCTGGGCGCCGGCCAAGTAGCTGTATGGTTGACTTTTGCGCACGTGAGCGCCTCTGCGGTCTGGCCGCCAAGCGGAATTGCTTTAGCGGCTCTTCTCTTGTGGGGACATCGTCTCTGGCCCGGAGTATTCATCGGCGCCTTTGTACTCAACGTTGTAGCCGTGGACTCGCTTGGAGCCGCGCTCGCTATTGCCACTGGAAATACGCTGGAGGCGGTTTTCGCCGCCTTGCTGATCAACCGTTTTGCCAATGGTCGCGAAGCTTTCGAACGGGCAAAAGACATTTTCAGGTTCGCCCTGGCGGCGTCCGTGAGCACGGTCATTAGCGCCACCGTGGGCGCTACGAGTTTGACCGTTGCTGGCTTGGCTCCGTGGAATCAATATTTCCTGTTATGGCGGACGTGGTGGCTTGGCGACACTGTCGGCGAGTTAATTATTGCGCCGCTGATCCTGATCTGGGCGACCCAACCTTTCCCGCAATGGTTTCGCGGACGCGGCTTGGAAGGCGCCGGTTTGCTGCTTTCGCTGGCCGTCATTGGCTATCTCGTCTTCCTGGGGAGAATTCCTTCCGGGATGGAGCATTTGGCAATCCTGCCGCTCTTGTGGGCGGCATTGCGCTTTGGGCAACACGCCACCGTAGGCTCTGCGTTCGTGTTAAGCGCATTTGCGCTGGTGGGCGCTTTGCACGGGCTCGGACCGTTCGCCACACCCGATGATCCCAACCTATCCCTGCTCCTGCTGCAAACCTTCGCGGGGACGATCACCACGGCAACCTTGATGTTGGCTGCCGTCATTTCAGAACGCAACCTCGAGCGCAACGAAGCGACGGAACTATCGCGCGAATCTCAACATCGGTTCCGGCAGTTAACGGAAAACCTCCAGCAAGTGTTCTGGATGGCCGACCAGCGCAAACCCGAGATGCTGTACATCAGCCCGGCATACGAACGCATCTGGGGACGGACATGCAAGAGCCTGTACGACACTCCCGCTTCCTTCATTGAAAGTATTCACCCGGAGGACCGCGAGCTGGTTGTTCAAACCATGCAACGGCAGATGCGTGGTGAGACCACGGACACTGAATACCGTGTGATAAGGGCCGACCAATCCATCCGGTGGGTTCGCGATCGCGGGTTTCCCATCCGCGATGAAACAGGGCGGGTCTATCGCGTCGCCGGAATCGCCGACGACATTACAGAACAGAAGCGCGCCCAAGAATCCCTGAGCGAGAGCCAAAAAGAACTGGCCGACTTTTTCGACAACGCCTCATTGCCGCTTCATTGGGTCGGGCCCGACGGAATCATCCTGCGGGTGAACCGCGCTGAATTGAGAATGCTGGGATATTCGGAAGAGGAATACATCGGTCATCATATTGCGGAGTTTCATGTTGGTTCCGAAAACATCCAAACCATTTTGCGGCGCCTGTTGGCTGGCGAATCCCTCGAGGAGTATCCGGCTCGGATGCGCTGCAAGGACGGGTCAATCCGCGACGTGCTGATTGACTCCAACGTTTATAGGAAGGGTGGGCAGTTTATCCATACCCGTTGCTTTACGCGGGATGTTACAGAGTTGAAGCGGGCCGAAGAGGCACGCGCCAGGTTGGCGGCCGTCGTAGAATCGTCCGCAGATGCCATTATCAGCAAAGATCTCGACGGCATCATCACGAGCTGGAATGCCGGCGCGGAACGGCTTTTTGGGCACACAGCCCAGGAAATGCTGGGCCAGCCCATCACGCGCATTATTCCGCCCGAAAAGCGCGACGAGGAATTGAGCATTCTTTCCGCCTTACGCCGAGGTGAGCGGTTGGAAACGTACGAAACCGTGCGGGTTGGGAAAAACGGCCAGTTGGTTGCTGTGTCGCTGACCATATCACCGGTCAAGGATGCGACTGGACGCATCATTGGGATATCGAAAATAGCGCGCGACATAAGCGGCCGTAAGTTGGCAGAGCGCCAGCTGCGCGAGCGAGCGCATCAACAGCAAACGCTTTACGAGCTCGTAAACCGTCTCAATCGCGCCACTTCGGTGGCTGAAATCTATCAAAGCGCTCTCGATACGCTGATTACGGGACTCGGCGCCGAGCGGGCATCGATTCTCCTGCTGGATGAGGCCAACGTGATGCGCTTTAAGGTCTGGCGCGGGCTGTCCGACACCTACCGCAAGGCGGTTGAAGGCCACACCCCGTGGTCGCCCGGAGAGCTCAATCCTCAGCCAGTTTGTGTCGACAATATTGGCAGCATCCCGCTCGAAGAAGCTCTCCGCGGCGTCATTCAGAGAGAGGGCATCGGCGCGTTTGCGTTTATTCCACTGCTCTATAGCGGCAAGCTCGTGGGGAAGTTCATGGTCTATTACAATGCGCCGCACGCTTTTACTGCCGAGGAAGTGCAGTTGAGCCAGGCCATTGCCAGCCAGCTCGCATTTGGCATCGAGCGCAAAAGGGCGGAAGAGGAACTGCAGCGCTTGAATCTCGAACTGGAAGAACGCGTTAACCTGCGCACGCGGGATCTGCTTCGCTCCATAAGCGAGCGAGAGAAACTGCAGGAAGAACTGCTGCAAGCGCAAAAACTGGAAAGTGTGGGAACCCTTGCGGGCGGTGTTGCGCATGATTTCAATAATATTCTCAATATTATTGGCGGCTACACGGAGCTGATCAAGCGCGCCGGGTCTGATCCGATACAGCTGGCAAAATCTGCGGAGGTCATTCATGAGACCATAAATCGCGGCGCCTCCCTGGTACGGCAGCTCCTTTCGTTCGTCAGAAAGACCGGCAACAAGATTGAACCGCTGGACCTGAAGGAGGTTCTCGAAAAACTGTATGTGATTCTGCGCGAGACTTTTCCGAAAGAAATACAGACTTCAATCCACCTGAATCCAGGTGTTCATACGGTGTTGGCCGACCGCAACCAATTGAGCCAGGCGCTGCTCAACCTTTGCGTCAATGCGCGTGACGCAATGCCTCAGGGCGGCAAGCTCGAGCTAACCACAGGGTTTGTCTTGGGAAGTGAACTGTCCGGTCGTTTCAAAGAAGCGCGCCACGACCAGCGCTATGCTTTGATCTCCGTTTCCGACACGGGTGCGGGCATCCCGCCGGGCTTGATCAATCGTATTTTTGACCCGTTTTTCACGACCAAAGACATCGGCCATGGCACCGGTTTAGGACTTTCAGTGGTTTATGGCATTGTTGCCAATCACGCGGGTTTTATCGACGTAATCAGCGCGCCCGAGCAGGGTTCGACGTTCCAAGTCTATCTACCGCTTGCACAGGAACCAATTGTGGAAGGTGATACAGCGGCGAATGACGAAGAGCACATCTCGGTGGGAAATGCAGAAACCATTCTCTTGGTGGAAGACGAGGTCAAACAAGTCGAACTGATGCAGACATTTTTGGCGAGCCATGGCTACCGCGTCATTGCCGCTCTTGACGGGCTTGAAGCGGTCGAAACTTACCTGAAACGCAAAAACGACATCGCACTGGTCATTTTGGACCTCGGCCTTCCCAAGCTAAATGGGTGCGAAGTCCTCAGGAAGATCAAAAACATCAATCCCGCAGTGAGGGTCATTCTTGCCACCGGCTACATGACGGAAGACGCCGAGGTCTTTTCTGAACACGGGGAATTGACGACTATTACAAAGCCGTACCAGTTGGATGATGTTCTAAGAAAGGTTGGAACGGCGATAGACGCCACCAAGCAATTAAGCCGTTCGCCGACGGGCGACCACGAGCCACCAGCGCTTGAGGAAAATGCTCGCTTCCGGCCCGGATAATGGATGCAGCCAGGGAAAGCGCGGCACGCTGTAATCCAACGCCTGTCTGGAAGGGTCATGGCCTTGATATTTACAAAGCACCTAACTGTGTCACCCCGTGCTGTCACATGAATGACATTTTGTGACACTCACGCGAGAAGAATAGACATCCCGCCTGCACCACACAAGCGGTTTTTGCCCTTAAGCGTCCGTTCCGAGACAGCCTCGTGCATGGCATCGTGATTGCTTTACTCCCCAGTTAAACTCACTCTGAGGTTTCTCGCCATGAACATCGAACCGGACGTAAGAGAGGAACACCCCTGCGTATGCGGCGCACAAGTTTTCCACGTGTGTTTTCGTGGCGTGAGCTATTGGCGTTGCGAGAACGCGGCCACTGGTTGTGACGCTTTCGGGAAGACTTACGAAGAGGCGTTGGCCTACGCCCATCAGCAACTGAGAACGACGCGCCTGTTGAGAGAGGTCACCGGTACCGCCGAGCCGGTGCCGCAAGATGACTCAAAGCACATCCAGCCCACCGCGTATGAGTTTGGCGAGGTTCACACTATGATGGATGTACCCCTCTCAGATCTGGCCAGTGAGGACGATCAATCGCTGATTAAACATCTCATCACGCTTGGAGCCAGGGAGCTGGACGACGCCATTAGTGACCACGAAGCATACGCGGCGCTTGGTCGCATCACCAAATGTGCGTTTCTCCTTGGGCGCAGCAGTGCTCGCCGACTGGCTTAGCAACTCGGAGTGTCAGCGGATCTACTGTGCGTGCTCCGCCTTTGTGAATCTGAAATCTGCGATTTAAAATTCCGCGCCCAGCGGACCAGGCCTTCTACCGGACTGGAGGAGGCTTATCGCTCGATGCCACTTGCTCCATTGTGGACAATCCGGCCCCTACAGATAGCACATCCTATAAAGTGCCGCAGCTGAATACATTCGACCAAAGATATCGCCCGGCTCGCCATCCAACCTAGGGTAGCTTTATGTTTGGACGCCCCACCCTTGCACCGGGCCGCGTGCGCATGTTGCCATGACACCGCGTCCGATGATAGTTTTTCTTTGGGCAGGTGAGGTGTACATATGACTGAGGCGCTGTTTGTTGATCTTCCCTACACCGTGGACATCGGTGAGAAGCTAGTGAACGAGACCTTTGGCCCGAACAACATTCGGCGCCGCAGGACAGGCACCCACGAACTCAAGCGGGTAGAACTTCGTAACGGCCGGCGGTTTACAGCTGAGTTTTCACTGGACAAGCAAGGCTTTGTTTTTGTCGAGCACAGAACACGGGTCGGCAACTTTTTCGATGCCGGTGAGTTGACCTCGATCTACTATCCCGAGGTCGAGAGGCTGATAGAGCAGTTGACAGGGGCTGCGCGCGTAGTCGTCTTCGATCACACCCTGCGCTCGGGCGATGAGACGGAGCGGGAGTTGAAGCTGATCCGCGAGCCGGTGCTCTCGGCTCACAATGATTACACGGAATGGTCCGGACCGCAGCGGGTCCGCGAGATTCTCCCGGACGAGGCCCCTGCATTGCTCTCCCGCCGCTTCGCCATTGTCCAGGTCTGGCGGGCAATCAATCAACCGATCCAGGCAAACCCTCTCGCTATTGCCGACGCCGGAAGCATCGCGATGGCAGATTTTCTCCTGGCCGAACGACGCTATCCGCATCGCGTTGGACAAACATACCGACTGAAACACAGCCCCGATCACCGCTGGTTCTACTTTCCGGAAATGCGCCGCGACGAGGCGCTGGTATTTAAGGTCTATGATTCGGCGAAGGACGGACGGGCCCGGTTCACTCCCCACACTTCGTTTGACGACCCAACGGCTCCCGCAAATGCCCGGCCACGTCAGAGCATTGAAGTAAGGGCCTTTGCATTTTTCGCAGCCTAGAAAAAACGTCGTCGTCAAATCCCGCGAGTGGCGCCACCATCCACCATTAGACAGGATCCTGTCATGTAACTCGACTGCTCCGATGCCAGGAAGACCACCACCCTGGCAACCTCCTCGGGGCGACCAAGACGCTTGAGCGGGATGTCGCGTGCGCGGGTTTTTTGTAGTTCCGTGAAATCCATCCCACGTACCTCTGCCTCGCGCTGACGGTTTCGAATCTGCCTCGGTGTCTCAATAGAACCGGGAGCGAGCGCGTTGACCAAAATGCCGTCCGGCGCATACAAAAGCGACAGCGATTTCGTCCAGTTGATCACTGCAGCGTTGTTCAGACCGACTGCCATTCCCGAACTACTTGGCTGACGCCCGGCGCTTCCCGCAATATTGATGATTCGTCCCCAGCCGGCCTGGCGCATGTGCGGCATGACCGCGCGCGTCACGCGAATGTAGTTGAGGAGCTTGCCCTCCAACATCCGATGCCACTCCGCATCATCCACTTCGGCGAACTGGATACTCGGAACACTCCCCGCATTGTTGACCAGTATGTGGATGGCACCAAACCTTTGGATGGTCTCCTTCACCAGTCGTTGGACGTCGGCAAGCTGTTGCACATCGCATGGCACTCCGAGCACTTCAGCCCCGGTCTCCTGCGCGATTTTCTCTCTTGCCTCTGCGAGCAGAGATTCGCGTCTGGCGCAGACAACAACGCGCACCCCTTCTTGCCCCAGGGCGTGGGCGGTTGCATAGCCGATCCCGTCGCTCGAACCCGTTACGATGGCAACCTTTCCGTTCAATCCCAAGTCCATCGTTTCTCCCTTTTATGCCGTAAGAATTTTCCTGGAAGTACGTTCCTCAAGACGCTAGGCACGCAAGACATCGGCTTCTCTGCACTCCCATGCTTGAGAACTTTCGCGGCTTTCGGCAAGTTTCGCTGGTAGCCTTTGCCTAAAGAAGGATAAAGTTCAAACCGTTCAAGACGTTCAACCGCTTCGCTCCGTTCAAACCACTTTCCCCCACGTTAGCGGGGGATTCTCTTTTTCCCTTGGCGTCCTTTGCGGCTTTGCGGGAGATACTCCGAGTTCGTGGTAGCGGCTTTGCGCGAGACATATTCTGGTTTGCCCTTCGCCGCGCTGTGTTCTACAGCGGTGGAGCCTTGACCAACACGGTGGAATCGATGCTCGCGATGTTGGGCCTGCCGCACTTCGCCATCGTGATCTCGATTTCCTCCCGCAGGATCTCCAGCACCCGGACCACTCCCTGCTCGCCGCCAACGGCCAAACCCCAGAAGAGCGGACGCCCGATCATCACGGCCTGCGCTCCCAGTGCCAAAGCCTTTACCACATCAGCGCCGCGCCGAATGCCGCCATCCAAAAGAATCTCCACTCGCCCGCGCGCCGCACTGACAGCTTCGGCAAGAACCTCAATCGTCGCCAACGTGTTGTCCAGATGCCGGCCGCCATGGTTCGAGACAATAACTGCATCAGCGCCGGCGTCCGCGCACAATTCGACATCCTCGCCCGTCATGATTCCCTTGGCGATTACCGGCAAATCGGTTTGCGCTTTAATCCACTCCAGATCTTTCCAGGTGGCGGCGGGGTCTGTTCTTCTTTCACGTCGCAAAGGTCTTCCATCCGCATCGGCCTCTGAACTCTCGCCGGAACTTGCTCTTGGATAGTTGACGCCCCGATCTCCCTTATAATTATTGCGCATGTTACGTTCCCTTTTTGGGGGCCATTGAGCGTCCAGCGTGACGCAGATCGCCTCATAACCTGTGTCTTTCCCACGCTCGAGCCAACTCTTCGTAAGACCGCGGTCACCGAAAGGATATAGCTGCAGCCACAAATGGCCGTTGGCCGCCTTGGACAGATCTTCAAACATAGTCGTCGAATTAGCGCTGACTGCAAGAATCGTCCCGCAAGCCGCGGCCGCCCGGTATGTGGCGATCTCTCCCTCCGGATGTGCCCTGCGATGCGCTCCGCAAGGGGCAAAAAGCACCGGCAAGCTAACCTTCGTCTTGAGAACCGTGGTCGAGAGATCTATAGCGCTTACGTCCGTGAGCACACGCGGCCGCAAGGCCCAAGACCTATAGGCGCGATAGTTCCTTTCCACGCTGATCTCATCGGTTGCGCCACCGGCAATGTAGTCGTATTCCTGTTTGGGCAGGCGCTCCCTGGCGATCGCCTCAAATTCAAAAAGATTGATCGGTTGTGGGCCCAGGCTCATTCAACTTCTCTCCTTTTCTTCGGCTTAATCCTCCGGCACGAACGAGGTGCGCTTTGCCGTGAAATTTCTGCAGCGAACCTGCAATCCCCAGAGCGACAAACCGCGCAAGAACGCACTCGGGGCCTTTCATCTTGCGCACATTATCACGAAGCGCATTGGAAGAAACACCGCCGGAGCCTTCAAGTTGACCGCACGCCGGCTTCTGGAGTAGAGATGTTTCAGGCACGAGGAACTCGTAAATGGCATTCGAATATCTTCCGGTCATGGCACAAGCCGGAGCCCCCAAACCGCCGCGCGTCTTGGTAGCGCAATCGAGTCCAGCCTGGTGTCCGATTACAAAACCTGTGGACCGATCGCGAGTTGCGCTCTTGTCGAGCGCGGCGCTACGCCTTGAAGATCAAAGGCCCTTCGTGCCACGAGAAGATCGGAGCTACCGGCTGGTTTCTTCCAATCCGTTGGCCGGCGCCATCGTCATCGATCACCATTCCGGTATCGGTCGGGTGCCGCGCCAGGATCCCGAGATGGTCTTTCCACGATCAGCCATGGCCGCGTTGGCCCAACGTGGAATGATCGGCTTCGTTTCGCCTTTTCACATCTCTTTCATGGGCGGGCTTCGCTGCCATAACGAAATCGAACAGGACATCGCGCCTGCAATCGCTGGCGAGCTGAAACAATTAGAAGTGGATTTGGCGCTCCTTGTCCCATATTGACCTTTTTGTCACGAGACCGTTGGTCTCATTTCTCATGTCATCGAAGCTCGGGGTATTCCAACACTCGTGATCGGAACGGCGCTCGATATCATGTGCAAAGTCGCGCCTCCTCGCGGCGTTTTCGTCGATCACCCGGTGGGCCGAACGTTCGGCCCGCCCCATGACCGGGAGCGCAACGAAGCAGTGTTGGTCAAAGCACTCGCCGAATTGCCTCGGTTCACCCGGTCAGGCGAAATCCGCGACTTGGATTGCGCTTGGCAAGCGGGGAATAGCCGCGGATGGGAAGACGAGCTACGGGCTGAAATCCTCCACGACCGTTGACAACAAAGACACGCCGCCGGCTCGCGTTCTGTCCCTCGCTGGGACAACTAGAGACTTA